>JAQGNK010000389.1 GCA_028291905.1 Polaromonas sp. | reverse complement strand
TGCGCTCTACCAACTGAGCTACTCCCGCGAATCTAGCTTTAAATTATAGCTCAATTTTGTATCTTCCAAATAGGAAAGACGAATTTTACTTAATGCTTCACTGTATCAATGATCTGCACCGGCGCTGCGGCACGGGCTGCGGCAACCAATGCCACCTCTTCATCCGTCAGGGGAATAGGCTGGCGTTCCAGGGCTACCTGCAATACCTGGTCGATCCATTTCACCGGGATGATCTCAAGGCCAGCTTTTACATTGTCAGGAATTTCCTGAAGGTCCTTGGCGTTTTCTTGCGGGATCAGCACGGTTTTAATACCGCCGCGCAATGCGGCAAGCAATTTTTCCTTCAGTCCGCCAATCGCGGTGACTTCGCCCCGCAAAGTGATTTCCCCGGTCATCGCCACATCGCCGCGCACCGGGATACCGGTCAGCGCGGAAACAAACGCAGTGGTCATGGCAGCACCCGCGCTTGGCCCATCTTTGGGCGTTGCGCCATCGGGCACATGAATATGGATGTCACGTTTTTCGAACATGTCATCCCTGATGCCCAGACCCCTGGAGCGGCTGCGAACCACGGTGCGGGCCGCCTCGACAGACTCCTTCATCACATCGCCTAAAGAACCGGTACGGGTAATAACACCTTTGCCGGGCATGACAACCGCCTCAATCGTCAGCAGGTCGCCGCCAACCTCAGTCCATGCAAGGCCCACCACCTGCCCCACCTGGTTTTTCTGTTCCGCACGTCCGTAGTCGAACTTGCGAACGCCCAGAAACTCATTCAGGTTGTCTGGCGTCACCAGAACTTTTGGCGTCATTTTCTTGAGCTGAATGCCCTTGACGACCTTGCGGCAAATCTTGGACAACTCCCGCTCAAGCGAGCGCACGCCGGCTTCACGGGTGTAGTAGCGCACGATGTCACGCACCGCCTGCTCCTGCACTTCCAGTTCCTCATCCTTCACGCCGTTGTTTTTGACCTGTTTGGGCAGCAGGTAGCGCATGGCAATGCTGGTTTTTTCGTCTTCGGTATAGCCCGAGAGTCGAATCACCTCCATACGGTCCAGCAATGCCGGCGGAATATTCATCGAGTTCGAGGTGGCGACGAACATCACATCGCTCAAATCAAAATCAACTTCCACATAGTGATCGCCGAATGTATGGTTCTGCTCCGGGTCAAGCACTTCCAGCAGGGCGCTTGACGGATCGCCGCGAAAGTCAGTGCCAAGCTTGTCAATCTCGTCGAGAAGGAACAGCGGGTTACGGGTGCCGGCCTTGCTCAGGTTTTGCAGCACCTTGCCAGGCAAGGCGCCAATATAGGTGCGGCGATGGCCCCGAATTTCCGCCTCATCGCGCATGCCGCCTAAAGCCATGCGGACATACTTGCGCCCGGTTGCCTTGGCAATGGATTGCCCGAGCGAGGTTTTGCCAACGCCTGGAGGGCCCACCAGGCAAAGAATCGGCGCCTTGAGCTTGTCAACCCGCTGCTGTACCGCGAGGTATTCCACAATGCGGTCCTTGACCTTTTCAAGGCCATAGTGGTCTTCATTCAAAACTGCTTCCGCATTGACCAGATCATGCTTGATCTTGGTCTTCTTGCTCCAGGGCAGCGCCAGCAAGACATCGATATAGCTGCGCACCACGGTTGCCTCGGCCGACATGGGAGACATCAGCTTGAGTTTCTTGAGTTCGCTTTCGGCCTTCTTGCGGGCTTCCTGCGGCATCTTGGCGGCCTTGATCTTTTTCTCGACCTCTTCTATGTCCGCCCCTTCTTCGCCCTCGCCCAGCTCTTTCTGGATCGCCTTGACTTGCTCGTTCAGGTAGAAGTCGCGCTGGTTTTTTTCCATCTGGCGCTTGACGCGGCCACGGATTTTCTTGTCCACATTGAGAATGTCGACCTCGCGCTCAAGCTGCTCGTAGAGGTTTTCAAGGCGGACTTTGATGTCGTCGAGATCCAGAATGACCTGCTTGGCATCGAGTTTGAGTGGCAAATGCGCCGCTATCGTGTCGGCCAGCCGACCGGCATCGTCAATGCTGGAGATGGACGTCAGGATTTCAGGCGGTATTTTTTTGTTCAGCTTGACATAATGGTCAAACTGCTGCATCACAGCACGGCGCAAGGCTTCGATTTCACTGCCCTTGTCGCCGGCGACAGCCGCCACCGGCTCCACTGGCGTGACATTGGCGCTGAAATAGCCCTCATCCTCGTCAATCTTGTTGACCTTGGCGCGTTGCTGGCCTTCAACCAAAACCTTCACAGTACCGTCTGGCAGTTTCAGCAATTGAAGGATGGTCGCGACGCAGCCCACCTCGAACATATCCTCAACGGAAGGCTCGTCCTTGGCAGCAGTTTTTTGAGCCACCAGCATGATCCGGCGCTCGGACTCCATAGCGGACTCAAGCGCCTTGATGCTTTTGGGACGACCCACAAACAGCGGAATCACCATATGAGGAAATACGACCACGTCCCGCAATGGCAAAAGCGGCAGATTGACGGGCGTTGAAGGAAGAAAATTGTGTCCGGACATATAAAAACCTTAAACCTTGGAAACAAGGCAAAACGCACTGAGCTATTTCAGCTCAAGCGAAATAGAAACACCCAGGCATGAGATGCAAATTTTTTGATTTAAAACACCTCACCTGCCATATCTAGGACTCAGGCCTTCCTGGCGACTTCACGGTACACCAGCAGCGGTGGCTTGTTCTCTTCAATTGTGGACTCATCCACGACCACCTTGTCAACATTGCTGGTGGTGGGCAAATCAAACATGGTGTCGATCAAGGACTGCTCCAGAATAGAGCGCAAGCCGCGCGCCCCAGTCTTGCGGGCCAAGGCTTTTCGGGCAATTGCCTTCAGGGCCGAAGGCCTGATTTCCAGGTCCACGCCTTCCATGGCAAGCAGTTTGCTGAACTGCTTGACGACGGCATTTCGGGGCTCCGTCAAGATCTGCACCAGTGCTTCCTCGCTCAGTTCAGCGAGTGTGGCAATCACCGGCATCCGCCCGACGAGCTCGGGAATCAGGCCAAACTTGATCAGGTCTTCCGGCTCGACATCCTTGAAGGCTTCGGTCAGGCTACGCGCCTTTTTGCTTTTGACAGCGGCGCCAAAACCAATTCCCGACGCTTCAGTGCGATTCTCGATGACTTTTTCAAGGCCCGAAAAAGCGCCACCGCAGATAAAGAGAATGTTGGTGGTATCAACCTGTAGGAAATCCTGGTTCGGATGCTTGCGTCCGCCCTGGGGCGGCACCGAGGCCATGGTGCCCTCCATCAGCTTGAGCAAGGCCTGCTGCACACCCTCTCCCGAGACATCGCGGGTGATCGAGGGGTTGTCGGACTTGCGCGAAATCTTGTCGATTTCGTCGATGTACACAATCCCCTGCTGGGCGCGGTCCACTTCGTAATTGCAGCTCTGCAGCAACTTTTGAATGATGTTTTCAACGTCTTCGCCCACATAACCCGCCTCGGTCAAGGTGGTGGCATCGGCCATCACAAAAGGCACATTCAAGGTGCGAGCCAGCGTCTGGGCCAGCAGGGTCTTGCCGGAGCCGGTGGGGCCGATCAGCAAGATATTGCTCTTGGTCAGCTCAACATCGTCCTTTTTGGCAGATTCCTTGTGGCGCAGCCGCTTGTAGTGGTGATAGACGGCAACCGCCAGGGTCCGCTTGGCAGGCTCTTGACCAATGACGTAGCCGTCCAGCGTTGCCTTGATTTCCGCAGGCGTTGGCAGATCACTGCGCGCTTCGCTCACTTCACTGCCGGCAGGCAGCTCGTCGCGGATGATTTCGTTGCACAGGTCGATACATTCGTCACAGACAAAGACAGAGGGGCCAGCGATCAGTTTTTTCACTTCGTGCTGGCTTTTACCGCAGAAAGAGCAGTACAAAGTCTTTTCGCTTGAGGAGCCTTTTTTCTCGGCCATTTGGGGGACGCCTTTAACGTGACTTGGTGAAACTATGAGCTTCACTAATGATAACCAATAAAAAAACGGCGCCTCTGTAACAGAAAAACGCCGTTGCTGCAGAAATAATCTGAAGCCCTACCGTAGGGCTCAGGGACGCTTGGCAATCACCTGATCTACTACGCCGTACGTCTTGGCTTCGTCGGCAAACATGAAGTAATCGCGTTCGGTGTCGCGCTCGATTTTTTCAACTGTCTGGCCGGTGTTGTGCGCCAGGATACGGTTGAGCTGATCGCGGGTCTTCAGAATGTCGCGGGCATGAATCTCAATATCCGAGGCCTGGCCCTGCGCACCCCCTGATGGCTGGTGAATCATGACGCGTGAGTTGGGCAGAGAAAAGCGCTTGCCCTTGGTGCCAGCAGACAGCAGAAATGCACCCATGCTGGCGGCCATGCCGACGCAGAGCGTGGACACGTCGGGCTTGATGAACTGCATTGTGTCGTAGATCGCCATGCCTGCCGTCACCGAGCCGCCGGGCGAGTTGATGTAGAAGGAAATATCCTTGTCTGGATTTTCGCTTTCCAGAAACAGCAATTGCGCCACCACAAGGTTGGCAGTCTGGTCATTGACCGGGCCGACCAGGAAAATCACACGCTCTTTAAGCAGGCGCGAATAAATATCGTAGGAGCGTTCACCGCGGCCGGACTGCTCGATCACCATGGGCACCATGCCAAGACCCTGGATTTCCTGGCTGGCAGCCTGCGGGCTGTTGTAGCCGGAATAAATACTGTTTCGGACCATTTATTTTCTCCAAAAATATTTCTACTGTACCCAAATTGAATTGGGGCCTGTACCGCAAAGCACAAGCCCCAAGTTCAGGAGAAACTAGCCGGTCAGTTCTGGCCCATCAACTCATCGAACGAGATGGTTTTCTCGGTGACCTTGGCTTTGCCCAGAACGAAATCGGTCACGTTGTTTTCAATCACCACGGCCTCGACTTCAGCCATGCGGCTGTTATCGCTCAAATACCAGCGAACGACTTCCTGGGGCTTTTCGTAGCTGGCGGCCAGCTCTTCGATGTGCGCCTTCAGCTGCTCGGGCTTGGCCTGCAGGTCATTGGCGCGCACCAGTTCGGCCACCACCAGGCCCAGGCGAACACGCTTCTCAGCTTGCGGGCGGAAGATGTCGTCGGGAATCGGCGCCTTGTCGGCGTCCTTGATGCCGCGCTGCTTCAAATCTGCCCGTGCGCTTTCGACCAGCCGCTCAAGTTCGGCCTGGACGCTGGCGTTGGGCAAGTCGAGTTCGGCATTGGCTACCAGCGCATCCATCACCGCATTTTTGTTGCGGGCCAGCAGGCGGAACTTGACTTCGCGCTCCAGGTTTTTCTTGATGTCGGCACGCAGGCCTTCGACTGTGGCGTCGGCAATGCCGAGCGACTTGGCCAGGGCTTCATCGACTTCAGGCAGGTGCGCGGCCTCGATTTTCTTGACCGTCACCAGGAAATCGGCTTGCTTGCCGGCCACATCCTTGCCGTGGTAATCGGCGGGAAAGCTCAGCGGGAAAGTCTTGCTGTCGCCGTTTTTCATGCCGCGCACCGCGTCTTCGAATTCCTTGAGCATCTGGCCTTCGCCGACCAGGAACTGGTAGTCCTCGGCCTTGCCGCCGGCGAAGGTTTCGCCGTCCATCTTGCCTTCGAAATCGATGGTGACGCGATCGCCGTCTTCGGCGGGCGCATCGGCCGGACGCTGGGCAAAGGTGCGGCGCTGCTTGCGCAGGATGTCCAGGGTCTTGTCGATGGCGGCGTCACTGACTTCGGCGCTGACCTTCTCGACTTCCGCATTGGTCAGGTCGCCAATCTTGACTTCAGGATAAACCTCGAAAATCGCGTCGAATGCCAGTTCGCCTTCCGGGGCATTTTCTTTTTCGCTGATGCGGGGCTGGCCGGCCACCCGCAGCTTGGCTTCATTCGCGGCAACGGCAAAAGCCTCGCCGACCTTGTCGTTCATGACTTCGTAATGCACCGAGTAGGCGTAGCGCTGGCTGACCACGCTCATGGGAACCTTGCCGGGACGGAAACCGTCCATCTTGACGGTGCGTGCCAGCTTTTTAAGGCGTGTCGCGACTTCAGACTGGATGGTATTGAGGGGCAGCGTCAGCGTCATTTTGCGCTCGAGCTTTTCGAGATTTTCAACAGTCACGGCCATGATGGTTTCCTAAAAATCAAAATTTATTGAAAGCAGGGCTTTCACCTGAGAGGCTGCTGTGAAGCAGCGACACCTGATGGCCTTGGGGCACAGCTGCCGCGGCAAGGTATCAGGGGTGGTGCGCGGGGCGGGACTCGAACCCGCACAGTATTGCTACCGTCAGGACCTAAACCTGGTGCGTCTACCAATTTCGCCACCCGCGCGCCTGAAAAGACAACGGGAATCCGGATCAACTTCCAGATTCCCGCTTGAAATCGGTTAGCTTTCTATTTTAGCCTGTATCCAGAGCGGCTTTTTCAGCGCGCTCCTCCAATCATGCGGTTTCAGGCTCGGGCCGGTGCGCGAGCTGGCCGGTCTTCGCGCCTGACCCGGAACCAGGCGGCGTACATGGCCGGCAAGGCCAGCAGGGTCAGCACGGTGGCCACGACCAGGCCGCCCATGATGGCGACCGCCATCGGCCCCCAGAACACGCTGCGCGACAGCGGAATCATCGCCAGCACGGCGGCAGCGGCGGTCAGCACGATGGGCCGCAGCCGGCGCACGGCAGACTCGACAATCGCGTCCCAGGCCGGCACGCCCTGGGCGCGGTCCTGCTCGATCTGGTCGATCAGGATGACCGAGTTGCGCTGGATCATCCCCATCAGCGCAATCACGCCCAGCAGCGCGACGAAGCCGAACGGCCGGCCCAGCAGCAGCAGAGCGCCGGCGACGCCGGCGATGCCGAGCGGTCCGGTCAGAAACACCAGCATGGCGCGGCTGAAGCTGTGCAGCTGCAGCATCAAGAGGGTGAAGGTCAGGAACAGCATGATGGGAACGCCGGCCACGATGGAGGACGAGCCTTTGCTGCTTTCCTCCACCGCGCCGGCGACCTGGATGCGGTAGCCGGTCATGCCGCCGGCGTGCCATCTGGCTTCGAGCTCCTTGAGCGCGGGCTGCAGCTGCTGGGTGACAGTCGCGCCCTGCAGGCCCTCGGCAATGTCGCCCTGCACCGTGATGGCGTAGTCGCGGTTCTCGCGCCACATCACGCCCGGCTCCCAGGCGAACACCGGCTTGGCGATCTGCGTCAGCGGTATCGCCAAGCCGGAGGCCGTGGGCAGGTAGGCATTGCCGATGTCGGTGATGGCGTTGCGCTCATTAAGCGGCTGGCGCAGCACGATGTCGATCAATTTGTCGCCCTCGCGGAACTGGCCGACCGGCGTGCCGCTGGCCAGGGTGCGGGCTCCCTGGGCAATCGACTGGCTGGTCACGCCCAGCGCGCGCGCCTTCGATTGATCGACCTCCAGGCGCATGGTCTTGACCGCTTCGTTCCAGTTGTCATTGACCCCGCGCATGCTGGTATTGGCGCGCATCACCGCCTTGACCTCATCGGCGCGCTCGCGCAGCACCAGCGGATCGATGCCGACGACGCGGAACTGCACCGGATACGGCACCGGCGGCCCGTTGGGCAGCAGCTTGATGCGCCCGCGAACTTCCGGAAACTCGGTCGCCAGCAGGGCCGGCAGCTTGATGCGCAGCGATTCGCGCACCTTCAGGTCCTGGGGCAGCACGATCATCTGCGACACATTGGTCTGCGGAAAGACCTGGTCCAGCGGCAGGTAAAAGCGCGGCACGCCCGAACCCAGCCAGGTGCTGACAGACGACACGCCGGCCTCCTGCATCAGCCGCTGCTCGACCCGTTTTGCCGTCGCTTCGTTGGCGGCAAACGAGGTGCCTTCCGGGAACCAGATATCGACAATGATCTCGGGCCGGCTGGAGTCCGGGAAGAACTGCTGCTGCACCCGGCCCATGCCAAGGATGCCCAGCGCGAAGATCAGCACCGTCGCGCCAATCGTGAGCCAGCGGTACTCCACGCACCAGTTCACCGCCCGGCGAAAGGTGTTGTAGAACGGGCTGTCGAACATCTCGTGCGGCTGGTCCTGGCCGGCCTGCACCTGCAGCACATGCGGCGGCGTTTTGAGCAGCAGCGTGCCCAGGTAGGGCACGAAGTACACCGAGACGATCCAGCTGAGCACCAGCGCAATCACCGTGACCGCGAAGATCGCATAGGTGTATTCGCCGGTGACCGAGCGCGCCAGGCCAATCGGCAAAAAGCCGGCGGCGGTGATGAGCGTGCCGGTGAGCATCGGCATGGCGGTGATCTCGTAGGCGAAGGTGGCGGCGCGCACCTTGTCGTAGCCCTCCTCCATCTTGCGCACCATCATCTCGACCGCGATGATGGCGTCATCGACCAGCAGCCCCAGCGCAATGATGAGCGAGCCGAGCGATATCTTGTGCAGGCCGATGTCCAGGTACCACATCGCCAGGAAGGTCAGGCTCAGCACCAGCGGAATCGTGATGCCGACCACCAGTCCGGGCCGGATGTCGATGTAGTAGCGCTTCCACAGCGGCAGCTGCCCCGGCCCCGCGTGCGGCCGCTTGTGCAGCCCCAGGCTGATGAAGCTGACCGCCAGCACGATCAGCACCGCCTCGATCAGCACGCCGACAAATTCGTTCACCGACGACGCCACCGCCTTGGGCTGGTCCTGCATGTGAACCAGCCTGACACCGGCGGGCAAGTTGCGGTCAACGCTGGCCGACAGCTTTTCCAGCGACTTGCCCAGCCGGATGATGTCGCCGCCCTTGGTCATGGCCACGCCCAGCGCAATCACTTCCTTGCCCTGGTGGTGGACTTTCACCGTCGGCGGATCGACATAGCCGCGCTTGACCTCGGCAATGTCGCCCAGGCGCAGCTGGCGGCCCGAGCTGCCGCGAATCGGCATGGCCCGCAACTGCTCCAGCGCCTCGAACTGGCCCGCCACCCGCACCTGCACCACGTCCAGCGGCGTCTGGATGGCGCCTGCCGACTCGATGGCGTTTTGCTGGCCCAGCTGCGCCAGCACCTGGCTCATGTCCAGCCCGAGCGTGGCCAGGCGCTTTTGCGAAACCTCGATGAAGACTTTCTCGTCCTGCGCGCCGAACAATTCGACCTTGCTGACATCGGGCACGCGCAGCAGCTGCTGGCGCACGTCGTCGGCGAAGGTCTTGAGTTCGGCATAGTTGAAGCCGTCGGATTCGAGCGCGTAGATCACGCCATAGACATCGCCGAAATCATCGTTGAAGAACGGCCCCTGCACGCCCGAGGGCAGCGTGCCGCGCATGTCGCCGATCTTCTTGCGCACGGCATACCAGACGTTGGGCACCTCGTTCGCCCGGGACGAATCCTTGATCTGGAAGATGATCTGCGACTCGCCCGGCTTGGAATAGCTGCGGATGCGGTCGGCGTACGGCACCTCCTGCAGCGTGCGTTCGAGCTTGTCCGTAACCTGCTCGGCCACCAGCTGCGCCGTAGCGCCGGGCCAGTAGGTGCGCACCACCATGGCGCGGAAGGTGAAAGGCGGGTCTTCGTCCTGGCCGAGCTGGAAATAGGCCGCGAAGCCCAGCAGCATCAGCACCAGCAGCAGGTAGCGCGTCAGCGCCGGATGCTCCAGCGCCCAGCGCGAGAGGTTGAAGCGTTCGGAGGGCACATCGGCGGGGCCGGTCGTCGCCGGTTCATGGGGGGCTTGCATCATGCCGCGCTCACTTCACGCCAGAGGCTGGAGCAGCAGGCGTTGACGGCGCCGGCCTTGCTATCGAATCAGGAGCTGGTTGCGCAGATTGCGCCTGCGCCACAGGCACTTTTGACTGATAAATAGTGACTTTCTGGCCTGGCGAGAGCACATGCACGCCGGCGCTGACCACCTGCATGCCCGGCTGCAGGCCGGAGGCCACGACGACCTCGTTGCCGTCAGCCGTGGCGAGCTGGATCGGCTGCGACCTGACGGTCATGCTGGCCTTGTCGAACACCCAGACCGCCGTGGACTGGCCCTCCTGGCGCAGGGCGCTGGTGGGCAGCTTGATGACCGGCGCGGCGGCTGCGGCCTGCGCCTCGGGCACCACATAGACCGTGGCGCCCAGCGGCGGCGGCGTGCCGGACTCAATCGACACCTTGACCGGGTAGGTGCGGGTGACCGGGTCGCTGCTGGCGGCGACCTCGCGCACCCTGCCGCTGAGCAGCTGGCCGGCCTGGGCCCAGACCCGGATGCTGACCGGCGCGCCGACCTTCAGGCCGGCCACCTTGTCCTCGGGCACCGAGAACACCACGTCCCGGGGCCCGTCGGCGGCGATGCGCACCACTGGCGCGCCGGCGGCGACCACCTGGCCGGGCTCGGCCTCGACCGCCGTCACGACGCCGGCGACATCGGCGGCCAGCACCGCATAGCCGGCCTGGTTGCCCTGCACCGCCAGCTGCGACTGCGCCTGCTCCAGCTGCGCCTGGGCGGCTTTCAAGGTGCTTTCGCGGCGCTCCAGCTCGGCGCCGCTGATGAAATTCTGCGCCTGCAGCGACTGGTAGCGCTTGAAATCGGCGGCAGCCAGGTTGCGGCTGGTGGCGGCGGCGGCCACCTGGGCGCGGGCGGCGTCGGCGGCGAGCCGGTAGTCCTGCGGATCGATCTGCGCCAGCACCTGGCCGGCCTTGACGTGCTGGCCGAGCTCGGCCTGGCGCTTGACCAGCTTGCCCGCCACCCGGAACCCCAGCCGGGACTCCAGCCGTGCCCGCACTTCGCCGGCATATTCATGGTTTGACGCATAGGCGCTGGTGCCGACCGTCATCAGTTTCACCGCGCGAACCGGCTCCTCTGGCGGCGCGGGTTTAGAGCAGGCAGCCAGCAGCAAGGCGGCGCATGCCAGGGACACAACGGTTTTTTTCATGATGGACTGGTTGAAACAGAGGTTCAGGCGAACCGACAGCAGGCAGGTAGAAAACGGCGTCAGGCAGCGTTACTGACTAAGCGGTTAGTAATTTATGGGAAATGCAAATTCTTGTCAAGCGACAATCCGGCCCATGAATCCAGGCTCATCCCCGCACGCGCCGCACACGCCCCTCGCCCAGGGCGTGAGCCATTACGAGAATTTCCCGGTGGCCTCGGTGCTGTGCCCGCCGCGCCTGCGACCGGCGATTGCCGCGATCTACTGGTTCGCGCGCACCGCCGACGACATCGCCGACGAGGGCGACGCCCCGCCCCAGGCGCGGCTCGATGATTTGGCCGCCTACCGCGCCGACCTGATGGCGACCGCCAGTGGCCAGGTACCTTCGACGCGCTGGGCCGGCGTGTTCGGGCAGTTTGGCCCGGTGATCCGTCAATTCGCGCTGCCGGTGAATCTGTTGGATGACCTGCTCAAGGCTTTCGAGCAGGACGTGGTCAAGCAGCGCTATGCCAGCGAAGCCGAGCTGCTCGACTACTGCCGCCTGTCGGCCAACCCGGTCGGGCGGCTGCTGCTGCACCTGTACGGCGTGGACGAGCCCAAGGCGCTGCAGGAAAGCGACTGCATCTGCAGCGCGCTGCAGCTGATCAACTTCTGGCAGGACCTGGGCGTGGACATTCCGCGTGGCCGCATCTACCTGCCGGCTGATGCGTGGGCCCGGCACGGCGTCGATGAGGCGCAGCTGCTGGGCTTGCAGAGCAACCGGAACACTATCAGTTTGATAGCTGACTGCGCAGGCGCCGCAAGGGCCAGGATGCTCAAAGGCTCAAAACTGGTGAAAAAGGTGCCGGGGCGCGGCGGCTGGGAGCTGCGGCTGGTGGTCCAGGGCGGCCTGCGCATCCTGGACAAGATCGAGGCCCTGGGCTTTGACACCCTGCGGCAGCGGCCCAAGCTCGGCGCCTGGGATGTGGCGGTGATGGGCTGGCGGGCGCTGTGGATGTGAGGATGGCCCCCACGCTCCCCACAACGCGCGAGTTCGCTGCCCCCCAAGGGGGCGCTGCGCCTGCGGCCCGGCAAAGCCGGTTACGCGGCCCTGGCTGATGGGGATGGCCCCCCGCGCGCTACAGCCAGCGCGCCTTCCTGAACCGCCAGTACAGCAGCGAGCAGATCACCAGGATCATGCTGATCGCCATCAGGTAGCCGTAGCGCCATTTCAGCTCGGGCATGACCTCGAAGTTCATGCCCCAGATGCCGGCAAAGGCGGTGCTGACCGCGAAGATACTGGCCCAGGCCGCCAGCCGCTTGGTGACTTCGCTCTCCTCGATGGTGACCATCGCCAGGTTCACCTGGATCGCGGTGCCGATGGTGTCGCGCATGTTGTCGATCAGCGCGTTGATGCGGGTCAGGTGGTCCACCACATCGCGGAAATAGTCCTGCACGCCGGCGCACATCTGCGGCACCCGCCCGCCGTAGAGCTTGCTGGCCGCCTCCAGCAGTGGCGCCACCGCATGCTTGAGCACCACCACCCGGCCCTTGAGCTCGTAGAGCCGCTCGATGTTGGCGCGGGCCGTGCCCTTGGTGAAGATGTCTTCCTCGATGTGGTCCAGCTCGGTCTCGAAGTTGTCGATGATCGGGAAATAGCGGTCCACCACCGCGTCCATCAGCGCGTACAGCACGAAGCCCGAGCCGTTTTTCAGCAGCTGCGGCTCGCGCTCGCAGCGCTCGCGCACGCCGAGGAAACCGCGCTTGCTGCGGTTGCGCACCGACAGCACATAGTTGGTGCCGGTGAACACATTGACCTCGCCGATGTTGAGCTCGCCCGGCTTGTCCGGGTCGGTCTCGATCAGGTGGAACACGGAGAACAGCGAGGCGCCGTATTCCTCGATCTTGGGCCGCTGGTGGCCGTGGCGGGCATCCTCGACCGCCAGCTCGTGCAGGCCGAATTCGTGCTGCATCTCTTCGAGCTCCTGGGGCGTCGCATCCTGCAGGGCAACCCAGACAAAGGTATTTGGACGGGAGATGTAGTCGCTGATCTCGCTGACCGGAATATCGGCCACCTTGGTGCCGTTTTCATAAACCACGCAATTGATGAGCATTGAACATTTCCGCCGGGTATTGATGCGTGGATTCTGGCATGGCGGCACCCTTCCAGGCAGGCTCGGCGGCGGGGTTCAGCCGCGCAGGTTCACGGCGCCGGTGACGCGGCCCTGCGCGGCACCACCAGCTTGAAGGTCGATTGCTGCAACACGTCGCCATGCTGGTTCAGCGTGGTGCTGCTGACCACGACCATGCCCCGGTCGGGACGGGACTTGGAGGGCGTCACGCTGACTATTTTCGACTCGACATGCAGCACGTCGCCGGGCCGCGTCGGCTTGGGCCAGGCGATCTCGCCGCCGGCGCCGATGATGCCGCCGGCCAGCGGCGCGCCGCCCTTGACCAGCAGCCGCATGGTCAGGGCCGCCGTGTGCCAGCCGCTGGCGGCCAGGCCGCCGAACAGCGTGCCCTTGGCCGCTTCATGGTCCAGGTGGAAGGGCTGCGGGTCGAACTGCAGCGCAAATGCCTTGATCTGGGCCTCGTCCAGTTCATGCTCCGGGCTGGTGAAGCGGTCGCCCGGCTGCAGGTCGTCCAGGTAGCGCAGTGCAGGTGCGCCGGCCTCCATCATGGAATCGCTGGTCATCAGTAAGGCTCTCCCAGGTAGGCGCCGTGCAGCGCGGACAGGCCGGATTTGACCTGCCGGGTCACGGCATCGGCCAGCACCTCGGACGCATTCGTTTCCAGCGCGGTCCAGGTCTGCTCGACCACGGCGCCCGGCTGGGTTTTCTCGCCCGGCACATGACTGGCCATGTCGGTGTCCATGTAGGCCACATGCACGCCGACGAGCTGCGTGCCCTGGGCGCGCAGCTCGTTGCGCAGCCCGTTGGTGAGCGACCAGGCGGCTGATTTCGTCGCGCTGTAGGTGCCGATGGCCGGAAAACTGATCCAGCTCAGCGCCGACAGCACATTAACGATGGCGCCGCCGCCGTTGGCCGCCAGCACGGGCGCGAACGCCTTGGCCAGTGCCCACGGGCCGAAGAAGTTGGTGTCGAATTCGGCCTTGGCCCGGTCCATGCCGGACACCGAGAAAAAGTCGGAACCCAGCGAAATGCCGGCGTTGTTGATCAGCAGCGTCACGTCGCCGCAGGCCATGGCGGCGGCCTCCACCTGCGCATGGTTGGTCACGTCGAGCGTGACGGGGTGAACCCCGGCCAGCGTGATGCTGGCCGGATCGCGGGCAGCGGCATAGACTTTCTTGGCGCCGGCGGCAAGCGCGCCCCTGGCATAGGCCAGGCCGAGGCCGCGATTAGCGCCGGTGATGAAAACGACAGCATCCTTGAGGTGCATAGAAACCTTGATAAGTGAAAGCAGGTTGACAGAAAAAAGTTGAGGGAAAACTACGCGGCCCGGATGCGCCGCAGCAGCGTGCCGGTCCGGCAGGGCCAGCCGACACGCCCAAACCAGGCGCCGCCGGCAATCGCCGAGGCGATCACGACGCCGTACACCACCAGCGCCAGGCCTTGCGCCAGGAAGACCTGCGCCAGCCCGCCGCCCCAGCGAATCGCCAGCCAGCCGCCGCCAGCCGCCACGACCAGCCGGGCAAGATTGCCCATGACCGGCCACAGCAGGCGCCCCGCGCCCTGCGAGGCGAAGTACAGCACCAGCCCGACGCCGAAAAAGCCATACAGCGGCCCGACCGTTCGCAGGTAGAGCGCGCCGGCCTCCAGCATGGCCGGGTCGGCGCCGAACAGCGATAGCCAGGCATGCGGAAACAGCGCCGCCGCCAGGCCGATGGCTTCGGTCAGGCCGAACGCCATGGCCGCGCCGATCCAGGTGGCTTTCAGCGCCCGCTCATGCTGGCCGGCCCCCATGCAGGTGCCGACCATCGCCACCAGCGGCGCGCCCAGGCCGAAGACCAGCGGCACCAGCAAATATTCAAGCCGCGAGGCCGTGCCGTAGCCGGCAATCGCCGCCGGCCCGAAGCCGCCGGCCAGCGAGGTCGCGATGCCGATGGACAGGTTGGTCGCGACCGTCGAGACAGCGCCGACCAGGCCGATGCGCAGGATGTCCCTGAACAGCGCCCAGCGCAGCTTCGCCTTGGCGAGCGACGGCTTGAGCAGGCTGCGCGGCGACCACAGGTAGGCCGCCAGCGCCAGCGTGCCGACGAGGTAATACAGCAGCAGCGCGATGGCGCCGCCCGCGATGCCCAGCGCGGGCACCGGCCC
>JAQGNK010000349.1 GCA_028291905.1 Polaromonas sp. | reverse complement strand
TGCGTGGATTGCTGCCGCCCCAACCGAAGCCGCTCTGCGGCCATTCGTTCACTGCGTTGATTCCCTGTCGTTTCAAAAGGAGTTTGTCATGAAAAAAGCATTGATCTCAGCGGCTGCGGGCGCATTGGCGCTCGGCTGCATCTGGCCAGCCATGGCCGATGAGGGCCGGCTCGAATTTCGCGGGGGCATCGGCTCGACGCCCTTCGCTTCCGTCAATGGCGTGCTGGCGCCCAACGACGTGCGCGGCATCGCACCCGGCGGGCGGCCATGGGTGATCGAAAAACTGCGCGCGGCGGTCCGGCCCGATGGAAGCATCTCAGTGAAGGGAGAAGGCCTGCTTCTGGCTGGCGGCAATGCCATCGGACTGCCTGGCCTTCCACGCCAAGTAGTGGCGACAGTGTTCTGCGGTGCGGTGGAATTCACCTCGCCAGCGGCGGACCTCGATGCAAACGGCAATTTCTCGATACGCGGAACACTTTCGGGTGTGCTCCCCAGCCCCTGTGCCACACCGGTGCTGCTGATCCGCAACTTCACCGCCAACGCCCCCGGCGCATGGTTTGCCGCAGGCATTCCGGATAACTGAAGAATTCGAGACAAAGCCCAACGCTGAGGCATGCTGCAAAGGTCGGGGCATCAGGCGGCATCGGCACCTGAAAAACCAGTGGCGCTGGTCTGCGAGAACCGGCTTCAGCGCAAGCTCGCTATTATTTCAATAGCTGCTTGCGCTTTAACCGCCTGCGCTGGAGCATGTTTACTTCAAAAAACCTGCAGCAGGCGGGCGCTGCACGCGCCAGGGCCTGGCATTAACTATCATTTTAATAGCTGGGCCTGAAGGCAGCGCTTGCGCTACAGGTCGATTTGATCACTAAATTGATCAAGAACCTGCCTGCAGCGGTCTAGGGTTGAATGGCCGCGATGGACTCGCCCGCGTAGTGGCGATGTAATACCTCTTCATAACGCGCCATCCGCAACGTCCGGCGTTTGCTATTGTGAGACTGGTGAGGCTTCAGCGGCTGGACATCCACCATGTCCTGCGTCCTGGCGCAGGCACCTCGGCCAGTTCAGCTTCAGGGGGCAGCGCCTCGCTTGCTTGGCCGGGCTGCTTCCTTCATCTGTAATGTGCAGCGCAGCAGCAGTCGCTCGATGGCATCCCGAAGGTTGGCTAGAAAGTGCCACCGGTCGGCGACCTGTTGCGCGGCCGTGCGAGCCGCATCGGCATAGGCACCCGCGCGATCCCGGGCGATCACCTCGACGCCCGGCTGCGCTTTGATCTAGGGGGACGACGCGGTTGCCACTTCGCATCCGGGCAAGAGCTCGATTGGACGCCGCTCCAGGTCGACCACGATCGTGCCGTAGCGATGACCACAGGCAATGACCCAGTCGTCAATGCCAATCGATGGCCGGCGCTGTCACCGGTGCGAGTAACTCACGCAGCACTGTAGAGCCACTGATGCGTATGCCCAGGTGTGCGCCCAGACAGGATGCTGCCGCACCCCGCCCAGGGCGTAGCCAAGCGAGCACGCTGTTCTTGCTCAAACGCAGCGTACGCCGTTGCTTGGGTGCGGCCAGAATATCGATTTGCTCGCAGAATATGCGCTGTGGACAGTGACGATTGACACACTTGAACCTGCCTACTTCGATCTCCAGCGTGACAGGCTGGCCCAAGCATGGGCAGTCGGCGAGGCAGCGCTGGCAGTGACCATGGACACGCGAACTGGTCCAGGCGCACTGGGGATAGACGGCCTGGTCAACGACACTGTATGCTTTTATCTTCAGGCGGCGGCTGCTGTCGTTGCGTGTTGTGATGCGCTTGCCTACAGCCTCCAGCGGCTGCATGAGTCCGTAAATGATGACCATGGTGTCCTCGCATGTTCGAGCCAGGGACGTTTGATCATGCGGCATTACCGTCGCGCGTCACATAAAGTGCAGAATACTTAATATTCAATCGATCGGCGCCAACACCTTCATGTCTAAATATTAACTGCAAAGTTAATAATATTTATTCTGCAATGCCTGATTCGAACATAACCGAAAGTCAGCTAATTGATCAGTTCCTCGAGACGATTCAGGCGCTGCCAGACATGCACGCTGAACGGAACGACCAGGCGAATGAAAAGCTGCCCGGCATTAGGAGATGTGACGCCCAGATCGACGTTCAGATTGCAGGCCGTTCCTTCACCTTACTGATCAAGATCCAAAAAACTGTCTACCCTAGAGATGTGCGCCAGGCGCTGTGGCAGCTCGAACAAGCAGTTCAAATAAGTCCCAAGGCACAAAGCGGCTACGAATCGGTATCGATGTTGGTCGCCGAGTCAATCTCCCCAAGTGCAAAGGCACTGCTCAAGGATGCCCGCGTCAGTTACTACGACAGCAGTGGCAGCCTGTTCCTGCTCGCGCCTGGCGTCTACCTCTGTATCGACAAGCCCGAAACCAAAATTCTGTTCAAGACGGTTCGCTCGCTGTTTTCAGGGCGGTGCGCGCAAGTTCTGCATACCCTGCTGATGCGCCACCAGCACTGGTTCAAGGGCAAGGAACTGGCTGAGCAAGCCTTGGTTTCGCCGGCAACCGCCTCGCAGGTGCTGACAGAGCTCGAGCGTTTCGACTGGACGGTGTCACGCGGCAAAGGCCCGAGCAAAGAGCGTCGGCTCAGCGAGCCTGCGGCGCTGCTCGATACCTGGGTAAAGCAACTTGCATTGCTGCGCCCTGCCCTGCTGCGTCGCTACTACGTACCTTTTGTAAAACCGGAGGCACTGCCAGAGCATCTCGCACTGGTGTTTTCCACCCATGAGGCTAGCTATGCGATTAGCGCCGAAGCTGCCGCGCAGCGCTACGCCCCGTTCCTCTCCAGTGTTTCCCAAGTGCGCACCCGCTTGCTCGTCGGCCCAGTTGCAGACGCGGCCATCACCGCCTTGGGCGCACGCGTGGTTAGCGAGGGCGCTAACCTAGTGATAATCGACGCAGTGTTGCCTGGCGAACTGATCCTTCGCGAGCACGTGGGCGGTCTTTGGCTGGCTAGCCCGGTCCAGGTCTACCTCGACCTGCTGCGCGGCGAAGACCGGGCCAGGGAAATGGCGGAGCACCTGCGCAAGGAATGGATCGGTTTTTGATGGCCAAGCCCGCAACGCTTGATGGTTACAGCGACCCCTACAC
>JAQGNK010000347.1 GCA_028291905.1 Polaromonas sp. | reverse complement strand
AAAAACAATTTTCCTCATGCTCCAGTGGCTCCTGCGGCTTGCCCTGGCGCTGTGCGCGCTTGCATCGCCATTGCTCTGGGCGCAAACCCCGCAGACAAGCGGCCAATGGCAAAACGGACCGAATTTTCCTTATTTCCCGACGCACATCCACCTGCTCCCTAATTCGACCGTGATGCTCTGGCCGGGCGACGGCGTGAGCGGCGATGACCCACGGGTCTGGGACCCTGTGTCGGGCAGCGTGACAACTCTCAGCCGGGTTGGGTTCGATCCGTTTTGCAGCGCCCATACGTTCTTGCCTGACGGACGGCTGTTCGTCGCCGGAGGCCACATCGACAACTGGGTTGGGCTGCCGGACGCTGCGATCTACAATCCGGCCAACAACAGCTGGACGCGGCAGCCGCGGATGAACCTCGGCAGGTGGTATCCCACCGTCACCGGGCTGCCCAACGGCGACGTGCTGGTCGTCTCAGGTGCCGTGGACACGCCCAACGGCACCAATCCCTTGCCGCAGGTATGGCAGGCGGCCACCGGAACGTGGCGCGACCTCACGGCGGCGCAGCTGAACATGCCCATCTACCCGTACATGTTTTTAGCCCCGAATGGCTCTGTTTTCAATGCAGGGCCCGAGGTGGCGACCCGCTATCTGAATACCGCCGGCACCGGGGCATGGTCTTTCGTTGCCAATAGAACATTCAACGCGGTGCGCGATTACGGCAGCGCCGTGATGTACGAGCCGGGGAAGATCCTGACCGTGGGCGGGAGCGATCCGCCCACCAATACTGCCGAAGTCATCGACTTGAATGCGGCTACGCCGGGCTGGCGCGCCGTGGGTTCGATGAGCGTGGCCCGCAGATCGATGAACGCGACCATCCTGCCTGATGGAACCGTGCTGGCAACCGGCGGCACGCGCGGACCCGGATTTAACAACGGCAGCCCGGGCATGCCGGTGCTTGAGGCCGAGCTGTGGAATCCTGCCACCGAGTCCTGGCGCGTCATGGCGGCAGGCAGAATCGCCCGGATTTACCACTCCACTGCGCTGCTGCTGCCCGATGCCCGCGTATTGGTTGCCGGGGGCAACGGGATCACGCTGACCGAGATCTTCTCGCCGCCCTATCTCTTTGCCGGGGCGAGGCCTGTCATTTCATCAGCGCCCGCCAGCGTTGGCAAGGGGCAGAGCTTTTTCGTCGGCACGCCCGACGCGGCGGGGATCAACGGCGTGAGCTGGATCGCGCTGCCCTCGGTCACGCATACGAACAACATGCACCAGGGTTTCTTTCGCTCCACCAGCATCACGCAGGCTGCTGGCGGCATCAACATCGTCGCGCCGAGCAGCCTGAGCGTTCCCTCGGGGCACTACATGCTCTTCCTTCTGCGAAATGGCGTGCCGTCTACGGCCAAGGTGGTCCAGCTGGGGCCCCAGTCCAACAATCCGGTGCCTTCCGTGTCGTCGCTCGCGCCCACGACGGCAACGGCGGGCGGGCCGGAATTTTCGCTGACCGTGAATGGCTCGAATTTTGTGGGCGCGTCCACGGTGCGCTGGAACGGCTCGAGCCGGACGACGACCTTCGTGAGCGCCACGCAACTGAGGGCGGCGATCACGGCCAGCGACATCGCCGCTGCGGGCTCGGCGCAGGTGTCCGTGTTCAACCCGGCGCCAGGCGGGGGAGCGTCCTCCTCGTCGCTGGCCTTCACGGTCAGTGCGTCGCCGCCGCCTGCGAACAACCCGCTTCCAGTGCTGTCGTCGATTGCTCCGACCAGCGCTGCCGCAGGCGGGGCCGCCTTCACGCTGACGGCCACAGGCACGGGCTTTGTGCCTGCCTCGAAGCTGCGCTGGAACAATGCAGAGCGACCCACCACTTACGTCAGCGCCACGCAACTCACTGCGGCGATTCCAGCCACTGACCTTCAGGCCGCAGGCACCCGGCAGGTCACCGTGGTGACGCCAGCACCGGACGGCGGCACGGGCGGCGGAACGTCGGCCGCACGGACGTTCACGGTCAACAGCGCGCCGGGTGGCGGCGGTGACAACCCGGTCCCTGCGCTCGCCTCGCTGGCGCCCGCCAGCGCGACGGCCGGCGGCGCTGGCCTGACTCTGACCGTCAACGGCTCGGGCTTCGTTGCCGGTGCCAGGGTGCGCTGGAATGGGGCCGAGCGGACAACGGCATTCATCAGTTCGACGCAGCTCAGCGCTGCCCTGCCGGCAGCGGACACGGCCACGGCGGGCACCGCGCAGGTGACGGTCTTCAATCCGGCACCCGGCGGGGGCGTGTCGCCCGCCCGGCCTTTTACCGTTGCGGCCTCCCAGAACCTGACAGCGCGCGGCACCATCATTGCCAAGGTCACCGCTCCCCAGGGCGGTGGCTCGCGTAATATCCAGATCATCCGCGACGGGGTCATGCCGCCCGCCGGCAGCGCCGACTGGGGGGCTCAGTACGACACCTATGACGGACCCAACGCAGCGGCCGACGACTGGATCGGCTACCAGTTCCCGTCGGCGCAGACCTTCAACCGGGTCGTGTTCCAGGAGGGCCGGCACTTCGGCGATGGCGGCTGGTTCAACAGCTTGACGGTGCAGGTCAGACAGGCGGGCAACTGGGTCAATGTGCCGTCCCTGGCGATCACGCCGTCCTACCCGGGCAACAACGCTGTCAGCTATGAAACCTACACCCTGCAGTTCGCCGCCACGAGCGGAGACGCCATACGCATCTTTGGTGCGCCGGGGGGCAGCTCTGCGTTCATCTCGGTGGCCGAATTGCAGGTGCATGGCGCCGCAAGCGCTGCGTCAGGCGATCTGACATCGCTGGGCACCGTGATTGCCAAGATCACCGCACCCCAGGGCGGCGGCTCGCGCAACATCCAGATCATCCGCGACGGTGTGACGCCGGCTGCCGGCAGCACCAACTGGGGAGCTCAGTACGACACTTATGACGGAGCCAACGCGGCGGCGGACGACTGGATCGGCTATCAGTTCCCGTCCGCCCAGACCTTCAACCGGGTCGTGTTCCAGGAGGGCCTGCACTTCGGCGATGGCGGCTGGTTCAATAATTTCACGGTGCAGGTCAGGCAAGGGGGCAACTGGGTCAATGTGTCGTCCCTGGGCGTCGCACCGGCTTATCCGGCCAGGAACAACGGCGTCAGCTATGAAACCTACACCCTGCAGTTCGCCGCCACGAGCGGAGACGCCATACGCATCTTCGGCGCGCCAGGGGGCAGCGCGGCGTTCATCTCGGTTGGGGAGTTAAGAGTGTTCGGGCCTTAACCCACCAGGGCGGCCGATTTCACCTGCGCCCATACTGGCCTGCCGGGCAACAGCCCCAGCGTATCGGCTGCCCTGGCGGTAATGCGGGCCAGCAGTACCGATTCGCCGCAAGCCAGTTGCACCAGCGCCTGCGACGGATGCTGGCCCGGCATGACGGACAGCACCCGGCAGGGCAGCAGGTTCTGGATGCTGGTGCTGCCGGCCAGCGGTGCTTCAAGCGCCAGGCTCACATCGCGCGCCAGCACCCGCAGCCGCAGCGCAGCGCCCAGCGCCAATCCGCTGTCCTGCAGCCACAGGCTACCTCCGGAAAACGAGGCGCGCATCAGGTGCCACCGCCCGTCGCGCTCGGCCACCGTGGCCTGCAGCAGCGCGCCGGCATCCTCGCCCAGCACCACCGGCGTGTCGATCCGCGCCAGCACCCCGGCCACCGGCCCGGCAGCCACCACAAGGCCCTGGTCCAGCACGACCAGCGTGTCGGCCAGCCGTGCTACCTCGTCGGCCGAATGGGTGACGTAGAGCATCGGGATGCTCAGCTCGTCACGCAGCCGCTCCAGCCACGGCAGGATGTCCTGGCGGCGCGCATGGTCGAGCGCGGCTAGTGGTTCGTCGAGCAGCAGCAGGCGGGGCTGCGTCGCCAGCGCCCGGGCAATCGCCACGCGCTGGCGCTCGCCGCCCGAGAGCTGGTGGGTGCGGCGCCCCAGCAGGCCGCCGATGCCCAGCAGTTCGATGGCGGCCTCCAGCGCAATCGCCGTCTGGCCCGAGCCGGCGCGGCGCAGGCCGTAGGCCAGGTTGCCGCGCACATCGAGATGGTCGAACAGGCTGGCTTCCTGGAACACATAGCCCAGCGGTCGGCGCCAGACCGGCAGGAAGATGCTCCGGCTGTCGTCCTGCCAGGCCTGGCCGTCAATCTGCACGAAGGCGCCGGCAGCCCGCTCCAGCCCGGCCACGCAGCGCAGCAGCGTTGTTTTGCCCGAGCCGGAGGGACCAAACAGCACGGTGATGCCGCGTGCGGGCAGCAGCAGGTCGGCTTGGAGCTTGAAAGCCAGCCGCACCAGCGACAGCCGGATACGGTTGCCTTCGGCAGGGCTGGAACCGGCCACGCCGCCGGCGAAATCAGTGCCAGCGCTCACGTCAGCATCCGCGCATGGCGCCGGTTCATCAGCGCCAGGCCCAGCAGCACCAGGAATGAAAACAGCACTATGGCGCCGGCCAGCCAGTGCGCCTGCGCATACTCCAGGGCCTCGACATGCCCGTAGATCTGCGTCGAGACCACCCGGGTCTGGCCGGGAATGTTGCCGCCGATCATCAGCACCACGCCGAACTCTCCCACGGTGTGGGCAAAACTCAGGATGGCAGCGGTGATGAAGCCGGGTTTGGCCAGCGGCAATGCCACGGTGAAAAAAGCATCCAACGGCCGTGCCCGCAGCGTGGCGGCCACTTCCATCGGCCGCGCGCCGATGGCCTCGAACGCATGCTGCAGCGGCTGCACCGCGAACGGCAGCGAATAAATCACCGAGCCCAGCAGCAGGCCGCCGAAGCTGAAAGGCAGCAGGCCCAGGCCCAGCGCCTGCGTCAGCTGCCCGCCGAAGCCGTGCGGCCCCAGCGACACCAGCAGGTAAAAGCCCAGCACGGTGGGCGGCAGCACCAGCGGCAGCGCCACCACCGCGCCGATCGGGGCACGCCAGCGCGACGGCGTGCGGGCCAGCCACCAGGCCAGCGGCGTGGCCAGCAGCAAGAGCAGCACGGTGGTCAGGCCGGCCAGCTTGAGCGTGAGCCAGACGGCGCCCAGATCGTCAGGGCTGAAAAGCATGGACCGTCAAAACTCGTAGCCGTACGAACGGATGATGCCGCGCGCCTTGTCGCCGCGCAAATAGTTCGCCAGCGCCAGCGCTGCTGGCTGGTCCTTGCCGCTGGCCAGAACGACGGCATCCTGGCGCAGCGGCAAATGCAGGCTGGCCGGCACGATCCAGGCCGAGCCTTTGGCGATCCGTCCGCCCTCCATCACCTGCGAAAGCGCCACGAAACCCAGCGGCGCATTGCCGGTGGCGACGAATTGATAGGCCTGGCCGAT
>JAQGNK010000385.1 GCA_028291905.1 Polaromonas sp. | reverse complement strand
CGGCCAGCAGGTTCATGGCCGAGGCATGGATGCCGCCGATGTGGTTCTGCACCTTTTTCTCGTTCTTCAGGCCGATCTCGACCCGCTCGCGGCCCATGTGCAGAAAGTCCAGCCCGGCCGTGCCGGTGAAGGGCACAGCGCGGCGCAGCACCAGGCTGCGAACCCAGGGGCGGGCAAAGGCCGGGGCGTCCTGGAGCCGGTCGAGCTGGCGCTCCAGCCGGTTGGGCTGTGCCTTCGTGGCATCAGTCATGACGACGTTCTACCCAGTGACGGCACGGAACCGGCTTTGCCGGGCCGCAGCGGTCGCCCCCTGCAAGGGGGGAAGACGGCGCGCGAAGTGAGCGTCCGACGGGGGTGTTCATCAGTTCCTTACCGGTTTGCCGGTGCTCATCATGCCCATGATGCGGTCCTGCGTTTTCGGGTGCTCCAGCAGCGAGCAGAAGGCCTTGCGCTCCAGCGTCATCAGGTATTCCTCGGTGACCAGCGTGCCGGCATCCACGTCGCCGCCGCAGACCACGCCGGCGATCAGGCCGGCGATGTGGAAGTCGTGCGCGCTGATGAAGCCGCCGTCGCGCATGTTGACCAGCTGGCCCTTGATGGTGGCGATGCCGTTGCGCCCGGCCACCGGAAACTGGCGGCGCAGCGGCGGGCGGTAGCCCGAGGTGTAGAGCGCACGCGCCTCGTTGAGGGCCACGAACAGCAGCTCGTCCTTGTTCGGCACGATGACATCGCTGTCGAGCAGATAGCCCAGCTTGCGGCTTTCCAGCGCGCTGGTGCCCACAGTGGCCATGGCGGCGGCGGTGAAGCCTTCGGTGAGGAAAGGCAGCACGTCCTTGTTGCTCGACTTGGCCGCGTTCTCGGCGGCGCGGCGGGCAATGTAGGCCAGGCCGCCGGCGCCCGGCACCAGGCCGACGCCCACTTCCACCAAGCCGATGTAGCTTTCCATGGCCGCGACGCGCTTGGCCGAATGCACTGCCATCTCGCAGCCGCCGCCCAGGGCCAGGCCGCGAATCGCCGACACCACTGGCACGGCTGAATAACGCAGGCGCAGCATCGCGTTCTGCAGCTCGGCCTCGACGCCGTCGATCATGGCGGCGCCGCCCATCATGAAGGCAGGCAGCATGGCCTGCAGGTCGGCGCCGGCCGAGAACATCTCGTCGTTGGACCAGATCACCAAGCCCTTGTAGCTTTTCTCGGCCAGCTCGACGCCCATCACCAGGCCGTCCGACACGTCGGGGCTGATGGCATGCATCTTGGTCTTGATGCTGGCGATCAGCACGTCGCCGGCTTCGCCATTGGCGCCATCCAGCGTCCAGAGGCGGATGGCGTCGTCTTCATGCACGGTGGTGCCGGCGGTGGCAAATGACGGTGCGTTGGCGCCCAGCACGTCCTCGGGGAAATGCTGGCGTTCATAGACCGGCAGCTTGCGGCGCGGAATGAATGCCTGGCTGGAGGCGCTCCAGGAGCCTTCCGGCGTGTGCACGCCGCCGGCCTGGGCTACCGGGCCGTTGAACACCCAGTCGGGCAGCGGCGCGCTGCTCAATGCCTTGCCGGCGTCGATGTCTTCCCTGATCCAGTTGGCGACCTTGAGCCAGCCGGCCTCCTGCCACAGCTCGAACGGACCCTGTTTGGCGCCGAAGCCCCAGCGCATCGCGAAGTCAATGTCGCGGGCGCTTTCGGCAATGCTCGCCAGATGCACGGCGGCATAGTGGAACTGGTCGCGCAAAATCGCCCACAGAAAGCGCGGCTCGGCGCCTTCCGCATGGCGCAGCAGCCCCAGGCGCTCGCCGGCGGGCTTCTTCAGCATGCGGCCGACGACTTCATCGGCTTTCGCGCCGCCGGGCACGTACTCCATGCTTTCCGGGTCCAGCCGCAGAATGTCGCGGCCGACCTTTTTGTAGAAACCCGCGCCGGTCTTCTGGCCCAGGCTTTTGGCTTCCAGCAAGGCGGCCAGCACCGGCGGCGTGCCGTAGATGCTTGAAAACGGGTCTTCGACCTTGCCGCTTCCGACCGGCCCCAGGTTGTCCTGCAGCGTCTTGATGACATGCGCCATCGTGTCCAGCCCCACCACGTCGGCGGTGCGGAAGGTGCCCGAGCTGGCGCGGCCGAGCTTCTTGCCGGTCAGGTCGTCCACCACGTCGTAGGTCAACCCAAAGGTTTCGGTTTGCTTGATGATGGCCAGCATGCCGGCGATGCCGACGCGGTTGGCGATGAAGTTGGGGGTGTCGTGGGCGCGGATCACGCCCTTGCCCAGCGCGGTGGTGACAAAGGCTTCGAGGTCGTCAAGCACGGCCGGTTGCGTCGTCGGCGTGTTGATCAGCTCGACCAGCGCCATGTAGCGCGGCGGGTTGAAGAAGTGGATGCCGCAAAAACGCGGCTTGATGCTGTCTGGCAGCGCCTCGCTGAGCGTGGTGATCGACAGGCCCGAGGTGTTGCTGGCGACGATGGCGCCTTCGGCGATGAAGGGCGCTATCTTGTGATAGAGGTCGGTCTTCCAGTCCATGCGCTCGGCAATCGCCTCGATGACGAGGTCGCATTCCAACAGCTGCTCCATGTGCTCTTCATAGTTGGCCTGCTGGATCAGGCCGGCGTCTTCCACCACCCCGAGCGGCGCGGGCTTGAGCTTTTTCAGGCCCTCGATGGCCCGGCTGACGATGCCGTTCTTCGGCCCCTCTTTGGCCGGCAGGTCGAACAGCACGACCGGCACCCGGCAATTGACCAGATGGGCGGCGATTTGAGCGCCCATCACGCCCGCGCCCAGCACGGCGACTTTTTTAACCTGAAATCGGGACATTTTTTCGTTCCTTGTCGATTGCTTATCTTGTTTCGTTGCGCGTCTGAACCGACTTGCATTCAAACCAAGGATGCCGTGGAACCGGCTTGGCCGGGCCACCAGCATGGCCCCTTGAAGGGGATGCGGCTACACGCAGTGAGCCGCAGGCGGGGTGTTACTGAATCCTTACCCAGGTCTGGGTGCGGCCGAAAGGCCCGAAGGAGCCCCGGACCTCCAGCTTCTTGCCGTCTTCAATCGGCGTCATCTTCAGGGTGTAG
>JAQGNK010000303.1 GCA_028291905.1 Polaromonas sp. | reverse complement strand
TACCGCCAGGCCAGCCTGGTGCTGGCCCCCGCCAAGACCGAGATCCGCTACAACAGCGAATGGTGCGACCCGCTGGGGGCGCGCGGCATGATCCAGCTGGCGTCGCGCTACACCGTGGCCCGGATGATGGAGCGCAACGATTTCCATGACCGTTTTCATGCCGGCCAATCGATCAGCGTGCATGAATTCCTGTACCCGCTGATGCAGGGCTACGACTCGGTGGCGCTCAAGAGCGACCTGGAGCTGGGCGGCACCGACCAGAAGTTCAACCTGCTGATGGGCCGGCACCTGCAGCAGGAATACGGCCAGGAGCCGCAGTGCATCCTGACCATGCCGCTGCTCGAAGGCCTGGACGGCGTGGAGAAAATGTCCAAGAGCAAGCACAACTACATCGGCATTTCAGAAGACCCCAACACCATGTTCGCCAAGGTGCTGTCGATCTCGGACGTGCTGATGTGGAAGTGGTTCACCCTGCTGTCGTTCAAGAGCGAAGCCGAGATTGCCGCGCTCAAGGCCGAGGTCGAGGGCGGGCGCAACCCGAAAGAGGCCAAGGTCGAGCTTGCAAAAGAAATTACCGCTCGTTTCCATTCAGCCAGCGCCGCCGAGGCCGCCAGCCAGGATTTCATCAACCGCAGCAAGGGCGGTGTGCCTGACGAGATTCCCGATGTGCTGCTGGCTGGCGCGCCGCTGGGCATCGGCGCGCTGCTCAAGGCGGCCGGGCTGGCGCCTTCGGGCAGCGAGGCGGCCCGCCTGATCGACGGCGGCGGCGTGCGGGTCGATTCCAGCGTCGTGAGCGACAAGGCCCTGAGGCTGGCTGCCGGTACTTACGTGGTGCAGGTCGGCAAGCGCAAGTTCGCGCGCGTCACCCTGCGGTAAGAATCCCCCGGCGAGCTGGCGAAAAATCAGCCGGGCTTTCAATCACGGCGTTCGGGGCACACAGAATTGCTACTGATTTAATAGCTGTTCATGCAGGAAGCGCCTGCGCCGAAGGCCTGTTTGTGCTTGAAATTTGTTTGCTGGTTAAACCGAAGTTGCGCCAGCAGCCTGTGCGGCAGAAGGAGGGTGCGCCGCAAAGCTGGCGGGTCAGGGCGCCGGCGTGGCCAGCGGCTGGCCTTTTTCAACCACATAAACGCCCAGCAGCCTGGTGGCGGTGGTGCCGTTGTTGTGGGCGTCATGCACCACGCCGGCCGGCACCACGAACGATTCGCCCGCCTTGACCTGGCGCGGCGGCTGCCCGTCCACCAGCAGCGTCGCCTCGCCTTCGAGCACATAGCTGATCTCGTCGCCCGGATGGGTGTGGCGGCCCGCCTTGGCGCCCGGCGCCACTTCCACCCGCGCCACCACGGCCTCGCGGCCAGGCACCGACACATCGGCCCTGCCCACCAGCGTGCGGGTCAGGCCCGAGGCCTGCGCAAAGAGGCTGCCCCCCGCCAGGGCCAGCAAGGCTGCAACTGCAAAGGCTGCGCTGTTTTTTTTGAATTTCATGTTTCGTTTCCGGTTGCGTGGATCGAGGTGGGCTGTTCTTTACGCCGGTTGTGGCGCGAAGTCCATCCTAGCGGCGTGCCGCCGAGCCCCGGGTCAGTAACAACCCTTGCCATCTGGGCGTGGCTGGGCGGCTCGCACGGCATGGCCGGGCCGGGCCGGCAGGCTCTGCCGGCTTGCCGCACAATGCGCGCATGCACCTGCCCAGCCCCCAAAGCCTGACGCCCCAGCGCCTGCTGCGGGCGTCGGTCGCGGTGGCCGCGCTGACCATCGTCCTCAAGACTGCGGCCTGGTACATCACCGATTCGGTCGGGCTGCTGTCGGACGCCATGGAGTCCTTCGTCAACCTGGCCAGCGCCCTGTTCGGCTTGGCCATGGTCAGCATTGCCCTGCGCCCGGCCGATGAAGACCATCCCTACGGCCACCACAAGGCGGAGTATTTTTCATCCGGATTCGAGGGCGTGCTGATCGTCGGCGCCGCCGTGGCCATCCTCTGGGCCTCTGGCCAGCGGGCCCTGCATCCGCAGCCACTGCAGCAGCTGGGCTGGGGCCTGGGGCTGTCGGTGGTCAGCTCGGCCTTGAATGGCGCGCTGGCGTGGGTCATGCTGCGCTCGGCCAGTGCGCACCGCTCGATAGCGCTGGAGGCCGACGGCCGGCACCTCCTGACCGATGTCTGGACTTCGGCCGGCGTGGTGGTCGGTCTCGGCGCGGTGGCGCTGACCGGCTGGCTGTGGCTGGACCCGCTGGTCGCCGCGGCGGTGGCGCTCAACATCCTGTGGCAGGGGTGCCAGATGGTCTGGCGCTCAGCGCAGGGCCTGATGGACGAGGCGCTGGAGCCGCAGGTGCTGGCCGACATTGAGCGGGCACTGAGCCGCTTTCGCCAGCCTCACATCCGCATTGACCATGTGGCGACCCGGCGCGGCGGCCAGCGGCGCTTTGTCGAGCTGCATGTCCATCTGCCGGGGCAGTGGACGCTGGCCCGCGCCGCCGCCTTGCGGGCCGGCGTGGAAGCGGCGCTGTTGCAGGCTGTGCCCGGCCTGCGCGCCAGCATCCAGCTGCTGCCCAGCGATGTCGAGCCGCAGCCTGAAGGCGAGGCGGCCGATGAGGCTGCCGGGCCCGGATAATGGCCTGCATGTCTGTCCCAAGCTCTCCATTTGCCGCCACCACATGCCGTTATCTGGGCAGGGCCGCTACCGTGGCGCATTTCGCCAGGGGCACTGGCATCGGCCTGAAGTCCGCGAGCCCGCAAAGCGGCAGGCCGGCATGAAGGCGCTGCTGCAGCGGGTGTCGCAGGCCAGCGTCGTGATCGCCGGCGACACTGTCGGCCGGATTGGGCAAGGCCTGCTGGTGCTGGTGTGCGCCGAGCGCGGCGACACCGAGGCAGAAGCGGCCAGGCTGCTGGCCAAAATCCTCAAGCTGCGGATCTTTGCCGACGAGGCCGGCAAGATGAACCGCAGCGTTCAGGACCTGGACGGGCAGGGCGGCAGGGGCGGGCTGCTCGTCGTCAGCCAGTTCACCCTGGCGGCTGACGTGTCGGGCGGCAACCGGCCGAGCTTTACCGGCGCGGCGGCCCCTGATGTAGGGCGCCGGCTTTACGACTGTTTCGTGGCGCAGGCACTGGCCGCGCATGGCCCGGTGCAGACCGGCCGGTTCGGCGCCGACATGCAGGTGCATCTGGTCAACGACGGGCCGGTGACGATTGCGCTGCGCATCGATCCGCCGGGCTGATCGGGCAGGTTGCGCAGCGTGCTATGAATTAAATAGCTGCTTGTGCAGGCACTTCCTGCGCAAAACCCTTATTTTGTTCAGAAATCAATCCAGCCATGCCGGTGCGCGCAAACTAAACCCGGACAGACGACACGGGCTCTTGGCGCCTTGCCCCATGCGCGGCGCCGGCGGCGAGCACGCCTTTATCTTGCAGATTCAGGAGGCTTGGCCTTTTCAGGCTGGGCTGACGCCTGCTGGTGGCGTGGCGTCAGAAAGTCATAGATGGCCGGGTTCTGGGCCGGCCCCGGCAACGTGAGTGTTTCCGGATGCGCCAGGGTAAGGGCGGCGTCCTCGTAGCCGGCGCGCCAGTGCTCCTCCATTGTGCGGCGCGAGAATTCATAGTCCTTGGACTGGCCTTCATAGGTAGGCGAGCGGTACACCAGCTGCACGATGTTGTAGGCCGCGTGGTCGGATTCCCTGGCCAGCAGCCGGGCCTGCGGCAGCGCGGCCAGCTCGGGCGGCATCTGCGCCAGCAGCTCGTTGAAGGCGGTGCGCAGTTTCTCGACCCGGCGAAAGCTGTCGGTCGCGGCCCGCGTGCGGCTGGAAAACTGCACTTCCTTCATCCGCACCGCCACTTCCATCAGGTCGCGCGGCAGCTCGCCGGCCGCGCTCCACAGGTCCACCTGCAGCACCAGCGTGTCCAGGCCGGATCTGGCCGACAGCACCCAGTCCAGCGGCGTGTTCGACACCAGCCCGCCGTCCCAGTAGTGCTCGCCGTCGATTTCCAACGCGTCGAAGCCCGGCGGCAGCGCGCCGCTGGCCATGATGTGCTCGGCGCGTATCGTGTCCACCGCATTGTCGAAATAGGCGAAGTTGCCGGTCCGCACGTTCACCGCACCCACGCTGAGGCGTATTTCCTGGGCATTGATACGGTCGAAATCCACCAGCTTTTCAAGCGTCGAGCGCAGCGCGCTGGTGTCGTAGTAGCTGGTCGCGCCGTGGCTGGCCCAGGGCAGGTAGGGCGGCGGCATTTTTGGCTCGAAGAAGCCCGGCACGCCCTTGGCCAGCACCAGGCCGGCCGACAGCTGGTTGACCCAGGCCCGCGCGGCGTCGGGCAGCGGCAGGCCGGCCCAGTAGCGGCACAAGCCGTTGTCGCCCGGCTCGCTGACCAGCTCCCAGAAGTCGCGCAGCCGGGCCACCCGGTCCTGCCTCGCATTGCCGGCAATGATGGCGCTGTTGATGGCGCCAATCGAGATGCCGGCGATCCAGGTCGGCTCCACGCCTGCCTCCAGCAGTTTTTCATAGACGCCCGCCTGGTAAGACCCCAGGGCGCCGCCGCCCTGCAGCAGCAGGGCGATGCTGTCGAAGGGCGTGCCGCAGGGTTTCTTGACTTCGGGCACGGCGGCGGCGGTGTCTTGCCAGCTGGTTGAGGGCCTGTCATTCATATTCGATTACCGGAATTTTGAAGGTGTGGAGCGTAGGCGATACCCGCCGGTAGAGTCGGGCCAGGCAGATCGGTTCATTGGCGCGGATGCGTTTTGGGGAGGAAAACAAGTTTCAAGCATCAAACAGGCCTCTGGCGCAGGCCCGACTTGCGCAGGTAGCTATTAATTTAATAGCTATTAGTGCTTGGTCGCCGGAATCTGGCAGTTTGCATTGGTTTGATAGCAGCTCGCGCGCTCCGGGCAAGCGCTTGAGGCACTTGTGATGCTTGAAAAGCGCCTACGGCTCGCCGTAGGGGCTGGCAACCCCCAGCCCAGCCAAAATCTCGATTTCATACGCCTCCATCTCCTCGGCGTCCTGCTCGCCGGTCTCATGGTCCCAGCCTTGCGCATGCAGCGTGCCGTGGACCAGCAGGTGGGCATAGTGAGCCTTGAGCGTTTTGCCGTTTTCCTCGGCCTCCCGCGCCACCACCGGCGCGCACAGCACCAGGTCGGCCGTCACCAACGGCTCTTGGGTGTAGTCAAAGGTCAGCACGTTGGTGGCGTAGTCCTTGCCCCGGTAGTCGCGGTTCAGCGCCTGGCCTTCTTCCTGGCCGACGATTCGCACGGTGATCTCGGCGTCGCTTTGCAGCGCGTGGCGCAGCCAGCGCGTCACGCTGTGGCGGGGCAGGGCGGCACGGTGCAGGGCGACATCAGGAAAATCGCCGAACTGCAGCGACAGGCTCAGGCCATTAAGAGCCATTTCGGCTCCGGGCGCTTGTCTTGCGTGCGGGAGGCGCTACGGAATCAATAGCGTCGACAGCTTCGGCAGCGTCAACGGCCTCAATGGCCGGCTTCGCGTCGTCGCGGTTGCTGGGCGTCTTGTCGTAGGCATCGACGATGCGGGCCACCAGCGGATGGCGCACCACGTCGGCGCTGGTCAGGCGGGTGATCGCTATGCCCTTGACGCGCTTGAGCACCCGCTCGGCGTCGATCAGGCCGCTGAGCTGGGTGCGCGGCAAGTCGACCTGGCTCACGTCGCCGGTCACCACCGCCTTGCTGCCGAAGCCGATGCGGGTCAAGAACATCTTCATCTGCTCGGGCGTGGTGTTTTGCGCCTCGTCCAGGATCACGAAGGCATGATTGAGGGTGCGCCCGCGCATGAAGGCCAGCGGCGCAATCTCGATCTGCTGGCGCTCAAAGGCCTTTTGCACCCGCTCGAAGCCCATCAGCTCATGCAGCGCGTCGTAGAGCGGCCGCAAATACGGATCGACTTTCTGGCTCAGGTCGCCGGGCAAAAACCCTAGGCGCTCGCCGGCCTCGACCGCCGGGCGGGTCAGCACGATTTTCTGCACCGTGCTGCGCTCCAGCGCATCGACCGCGCAGGCCACCGCCAGGTAGGTCTTGCCGGTGCCGGCCGGGCCGATGCCGAAGGTGATGTCGTGGGTGGCGATGTTTTCCAGGTAGGTGCCCTGGTTGACGGTGCGGGCGCGCAGGTCGGCGCGGCGGGTGGACAGCGCGGCATTGCCGTCCGCCGTGCTCAGGGCGGTGTCGCCGGCCAGCATCAGCTGCACGGTTTCGGGCTCGATGGGCCGCTGGGCGATTTCATACAGCGCCTCCAGCACTTCGAGCGCCTGGCTGGCGCGCAGCTTGGTGCCTTCGATCTTGAACTGCTCGAAGCGGTGGGCAATCGTGACCTGCAGGCCCGCCTCGATGGTGCGGATATGGGAATCCATGGGGCCGCACAGGTTGGCCATGCGAGTGTTGTTGGGCGGCGTGAAGGTGTGGCGAAGGATCAAGGGATGGGCTTTCGTGAAAGGTTGCGCCAGGCATGCCGGCTGGTGTTTAAGGCAGATTAAACACAGATAAGGAAGCGCCCCGCAATATCAAGCTG
>JAQGNK010000290.1 GCA_028291905.1 Polaromonas sp. | reverse complement strand
GTTGTCGTTGGCCCGGATCAGCGGGCGGATCAGCAGCATCGAGGCACCTGTAGTGCCCATGAAGCTGGCCAGCACCGCCCCTGTCGCCAGGATGGCCGTATTGAGGCCGGGGCTGCCGTGCAGGTTGCCGCGAATATGAATGCCGCCGGCTACGGTGAACAGCGCGGTCAGCAGCAAAATGAAGGGAATGTATTCCTCCATTAGCGCATGCATGAAGCTGGCGCCCGCCAGGCCCGGGCCATGCACCACGGCAAAAGGGACTAGAAACAGCAGCGACCAGCCGGCGCTCACTTTGCCAAAATGGTGGTGCCAGAAAATTGGCGCGAGCAGCGGCATCAGGGCAATCGACAGCAGCAGTCCGGCAAAGGGCACGCCCCACAGCGAGGACAGCTGGCCGCCGTCCAGTTCCGCCGCGAACGACAAGCCAGGCAGCAAGCACAGCAGCGCAAATGCAGCAAAGACGCGCAAAATTTTCATGATTGTTTGCAAGTTATCTCCCCGATCGAAGACGGCGCGGGCCGCCATTATCGGGGGCCGGTCAGCGCAGCGAGGCAACGTCGAACACCTGGCGCAGGTAGGCCAGGTACTTTTCATCGTCGCACATGTTCTTGGAGGGCGTATCGGACAGCTTGGCCACCGGCTGGCCGTTGCAGCGCACCATCTTGATGACGATTTGCAGCGGCTCGTAGCCCAGGTCGTTGGTCAGGTTGGTGCCGATACCGAAGGCCAGCTGGCAGCGGCCCCTGAATTGCCGGTACAGCTCGATGGTGCGCGGCACCGTCAGCCCGTCGCTGAAGATCAGCGTCTTGGTCTTGGGATCGACCCGGTTCTGAATATAGTGCGTCAGCATGCGCTCGCCCCACTGGAACGGGTCGCCGCTGTCATGTCGCGCGCCGTCGAACAGCTTGCAGAAAAACAGGTCGAAGTCGCGCAGGAAGGCGCTCATGCCGTACACGTCCGACAGCGCAATGCCCAGGTCGCCCCGGTATTCCTTGGCCCACATCTCGAAGCCGAACACCTGGCTGTCGCGCAGGCGCGGCCCGAGCGCCTGGCAGGCCTGCAGGTATTCATGTGCCATGGTGCCCAGCGGAATCAAGCCCAGCTTCATGGCGAACAGCACATTGCTGGTGCCGGCCAACTGCCCCTTGGCGCCGCTGCCCAGGCGCATGACCAGCGTGCGCAGGACCTCTTCATGCCAGGCCTTGCCGAAACGCCGGCGCGTGCCGTAGTCAGCGATCTTGAGTTCGCCCAGCCCCTGGGTCTGCAGCTCCAGAATCTTGGTGTCCAGGCGCTGGCGGCCTTCCTTCAGGTCGGGCTGCTTCTGGGTGTTGCGGAAATAGACCTCGTTGATGATGGCCAGCACCGGAATTTCAAACAGGATGGTGTGCAGCCACGGCCCTTTGATGGAAACCTCGATCTCGCCCGATGGCAAGGCGCTGACGGTGACGTATTTCTCGTTGAGCCTGAAAATCCCGAGAAAATCGACAAAGTCGCTCTTGATGAAGCGCATGCCCTTGAGATAGCCAAGCTCGGCATCCTGGAAATGCAGCCGGCACAGGCCCCGGATTTCCTCGCGTATCTCGTTCACATAGGGCGCCAGATCGCCCATGCCGGAGGCGCCGGCGTTGCGGCACTTGAAGCGGTACTCCACCTCGGCACCGGGAAACTGGTGCAGCACCACCTGCATCATGGTGAACTTGTACAGGTCGGTGTCGAGCAGGCTGGTGATGATCATGGTGAACGCTTCAGGAACCGTGAGGGGAACTCGTTGTGCAGACCCGCTACGGGCGCTGCAGGGGCAGTTCAGGCTGCCCGGACGGGATCAGGTGCCCAGGAAATCGACTTCGAACAGCAAGGTGGCATTGGGCGGGATCACGCCGCCGGCGCCGCGCGCGCCGTAGCCGAGTTCAGCCGGAATGACCAGGCGGCGTGTACCGCCGACCGACATGCCCTGCACGCCTTCATCCCAGCCGCGAATCACCTCGCCGGCGCCCAGCGAGAACTGGAAGGGCTGGCCGCGGTCCTTGCTGGAGTCGAACTTGGCGCCCTGCACACCGTTGTTGTAGAGCCAGCCGGTGTAATGCACCTTGACGTATTGGCCGGCCTTGGCAATGGCGCCGGTGCCAAGCACGGTGTCTTCGTATTGCAGGCCTGATGGGGTGGTGGTGGTAGTCATGAAATATCCTTTTTGACAATGGGTTGAAGATGAATCAGCGGCGGCAAAGCGGGCTGATTTCACGAATCGCTGACTTTACCCGCAACCGGCCAGCCACATTGGCAAGGCAAGGCGGCAGCGGGCGATTTTGCGCGGGCTTCAATCCAGCCAGGTTGTGAACTCGGCCGCGCTGACGCGGGGTGTGCGAAAGGTGTTGACCAGCGCCGACTCGTCGGCATAGCCCAGCGCCATGCCGCACACCAGCATTTCGCCCTCGCCAGCGCCGATGTGCGGCAGGATGATCTTGCCAAAGCCGTTCCAGGCCGCCTGCGGGCAGGTGTGAAGGCCATGGCCGCGCGCGGCGATCATCAGGTTTTCCATGAACATGCCGTAGTCCACCAGCGAGCCCCGGCCCATCACCCGGTTTAGCGTGAACATCAGGCCGACCGGCGCATCGAAAAACCGGTAGTTGCGCTGGTGCTGCGCATGCATCTTGTCCTTGTCGCCCTTGGTGATGCCGAGCAGGCCGTACAGGCCCCACCCGTTCTCGCGCCGGCGGTCGATGTAGGGAGAAACCCATTTCTCGGGGTAGTAGTCGTATTCCTCGCGGTACTCAGCGGCCAGCGCCGGGTTCTCGCGCAGCGCGTCATGGGCGCGGCAGACCTTTTCGACCAGGCTGTCCTTGCTGGCGCCCTGCAGCACATAGGTTTTCCACGGCTGGGTGTTGGTGCCCGACGGGGCGCGGCTGGCGAGCTCTAACAGGTGCAGCATCAGGGCGCGGGGCACCGGCGCCGGCAGGAACTCGCGCATCGACTGGCGGCTTTCGATCGCCCGGTCCACCGCATTGGGCGGCGGCGCGCAGGCGCTGCCCGGCGCATCTTCGGGGGCGAAGTCGCCCGCCAGGGCGAAATGGTCTGAGTTCATCGAAGGGTCTCCAGTACGTTGAGTAATTCAGTTGGCAAGGTCACTGGCCGGCGCGTGGAACGGTCCACATAGACATGAATGAAGTGTCCTTTGGCGGCGCACGGCAGGCTGGCGTCATCGCCCGGAAACAAACCGACCTCATAGCGCACGCTGGACGCGCCGACATGGGCCACGCGGATGCCGGCGGCCACGTTCTGCGGAAACGCCAGCGACGCAAAATAATTGCAATGGGTTTCGATCACCAGGCCGATGACGCCGCCGGCGTGGATGTCCAGCGCGCCGCGCTCGATCAGCAGGCCGTTCACAGCGGTGTCGAACCAGCTGTAGTACACGACGTTGTTGACATGGCCATAAAGGTCGTTGTCGGACCAGCGCGTGCCGATGGCATAAAAAGCCTGGTAGGCAGCGCGAAATTCGGCCTGGGGGCGGGGGGCTGTTGGCAAGGTCATGAAGGCTTATTTTGCCAGCGCACCCGGCGCCGCCGCGTCCCATTTGCGCCAGTACTCCAGCGCCACCCGCCAGGTGTTCATCTGCACCTGCACCGTCTCGTCGATCCTGACGCCGTAGCCGCCGGCCATGGAGAACGCCAG
>JAQGNK010000253.1 GCA_028291905.1 Polaromonas sp. | reverse complement strand
AGCCATGGCGGCGCGATTCCAGCCAGCGGCATGAGCAGCCAGGGCCAGTTCACCCATCCGCTGGTGCTGCGCGCCAAGCTGGAGATTGCCTCGGCCTGCCATGCCCATGGCAAAGTGCCTTCGCACTGCGTGGTGACCGAGTTCACCGATGCTAGCGCCATGAAGCTCGCTGCCCGCCGTGCCGCCAGCGAGCTGGGCTTTGGCCGCATGTGGAGCATTCACCCCAACCAGATTCGCCCCATCCTGGAGGCTTTTGCCCCGAGTGAGGGTGATATTGAAGATGCTACAAAAATAATAGCTGCTGCCGCAGATGCTGATTGGGCTCCCATCAGTTTTGGCGGCAAACTACACGACCGGGCAAGCTACCGCTACTTCTGGCAGGTGCTTGAACGGGCGCACCAGACGGGAAAACCGCTTCCCGTTGAAGTCCAAAATTATTTTCAGTCCGCTCTGTCCTGAGCTTCAATCCATTCCATCAGTTCTCATGAAAACCCACCAAAACACGACCCTGGCCGCTGCGCTCGCCCTGGCTGCCCTGCTGGCTATTCCCACCTGGGCGCAGGCACAGGCCGGCACCAAGAACGATAAAGCCGCCGCCAAGATCAAGCCCACGGTCAAGAAGGCGGAAAAGCCTGCCGCCGTAGTCAAGCCCGCCGCGAAGGCAAAGCCTGAGAAACCCGTGGTCAGCGCCGAGCGCACCAACCTCAAGAGCGCGGCCAAGAACGTGGCCGCCGGCATCGGGGCTGCCGAAGCCGCCATGACGCCGGCCGAGCTGGCCATTGCCGAGCGAGTGGAAGTCGGCAAGATGCCGTGCGAGCTCGGCGCTTCCGTCACCCTGACGGCCGATACGAAAAATCCGGGCTATTTCGACATGCAGGGCAAGAACTTCAACTATCGCATGTTCCCAGTGGCCACCTCGACCGGCGCGATCCGCCTGGAAGACCAGAAGGCGGGCGCCGTATGGCTGCAACTGGCCAACAAATCCATGCTGATGAACCAGAAGCTGGGCATTCGGCTGGCCGATGATTGCGTGAGCCCGGCGCAAATGATGGTGGCCCAGAACATGAAGCTGAACCCGCAGGACAATATCCTGGAGCCGCTCAAGCGGCTGCCGCCCCCGTCTTTGCCAAGTGACAGCAACATCACGCCTGCAGTCGCCAAGTAGTCGCTGCCATTTCCTGATTTCCTGATTCCCATGAGTTCCAACAACTTCAAAAAGTGAGAAACCCGCATGTCCTCTGAATTCCTCCAAACCTACCGCAGCCATGTTGCCGAGCGTGCGGTGCTGGGCATTCCGCCGCTGCCCCTGTCGGCCAAGCAGACCGGCGAAGTTATTGAGCTGCTGAAGAACCCGCCTGTGGGTGAAGAGGCGTTCCTGCTGGACCTGATCACCCACCGCGTTCCGGCCGGCGTTGACATGGCCGCCAAGGTCAAGGCCAGCTACCTGGCCGCCGTGGCCCACGGCACCGAGAAATGCCCGCTGCTGTCGCGTGAAAAAGCCACGCAGCTGCTGGGCACCATGCTGGGCGGCTACAACATCAGCCCGATGGTTGAACTGCTCGACGATGCGGAAGACAGCGTGGCCACGCAAGCGGCCAGCGGCCTGAAGAACACCTTGCTGATGTTCGACCAGTTCCATGATGTGCAGGAAAAAGCCGAAAAGGGCAACAAGTACGCCAAGTCCGTGCTGCAAAGCTGGGCTGACGCCGAATGGTTCACCAGCCGGCCTGAAGTGCCTGAATCGATCCAGCTGACGGTGTTCAAGGTCGCCGGCGAGATCAACACCGATGACCTGTCGCCCGCGCCCGACGCCTGGAGCCGCCCCGACATTCCGCTGCACGCCCTGGCAATGCACAAGAACGCCCGCCCCGGTGTCACGCCTGAAGAAGACGGCAAGCGCGGCCCGGTCAAATTCATCGAGGAGCTCAAGGCCAAGGGCAACCTGGTGGCCTATGTTGGCGATGTGGTCGGCACCGGCTCATCCCGCAAGTCCGCCACCAACTCGGTGCTATGGTTCACCGGCCAGGACATTCCCTTCGTGCCGAACAAGCGCTTTGGCGGCGTCTGCCTGGGGTCGAAGATTGCCCCGATTTTCTACAACACCATGGAAGACTCCGGCGCGCTGCCGATTGAACTCGACGTGAGCCAGATGGCCATGGGCGACGTGATCGAGCTGCGTCCCTACGACGGCAAGGCGCTGAAAAACGGTGTGGTGATTGCCGAGTTCAAGCTCAAAAGCGATGTGCTGTTCGACGAAGTGCGCGCCGGCGGCCGCATTCCGCTGATCGTCGGCCGCGGCCTGACCGCCAAGGCGCGCTTTGCCCTGGGCCTGCCGGTTTCCACCTTGTTCCGCCTGCCGCAAAACCCTGCGGCGACAGACCGTGGCTTCACCCTGGCGCAAAAAATGGTCGGCCGCGCGGTCGGCCTGCCCGAAGGCCAGGGCGTTCGTCCCGGCACCTACTGCGAACCAAAAATGACCTCGGTCGGCTCGCAGGACACCACCGGTCCGATGACCCGCGACGAGCTGAAAGACCTGGCCTGCCTCGGTTTCAGCGCCGATCTGGTGATGCAGTCCTTCTGCCACACCGCCGCCTACCCGAAGCCGGTCGATGTGAAGATGCACCATGAATTGCCCGACTTCATGAGCGACCGGGGCGGCATTCCGCTGCGTCCGGGCGACGGCATCATCCACAGCTGGCTCAACCGCATGCTGCTGCCAGACACCGTGGGCACCGGCGGCGACAGCCACACCCGCTTCCCCATCGGCATCAGCTTTCCGGCCGGCTCCGGCCTGGTCGCCTTTGGCGCGGCCACCGGCGTGATGCCACTGGACATGCCCGAGAGCGTGCTGGTCCGCTTCAAGGGCGAGATGCAGCCGGGCATCACGCTGCGCGACCTGGTCAACGCGATTCCGCTGTACGCTATTAAGGCCGGCTTGTTGACTGTCGCCAAGCAGGGCAAGGTCAATATTTTCTCGGGCCGCATCCTTGAGATCGAAGGCTTGCCAGACCTGAAGGTCGAGCAGGCGTTCGAGCTGAGCGACGCCTCTGCCGAACGTTCCGCCGGCGGCTGCACGGTGCACCTGAACAAGGAGCCGATCATTGAGTACATCACCAGCAACATCACCATGTTGAAATGGATGATTGCGACGGGCTACTCGGACGTGCGCACCATCAAGCGCCGCATTGCCGCGATGGAAAAATGGCTGGCCGACCCGCAATTGCTCAAGGGCGACGCGGATGCCGAATATGCCGCCGTGATCGAGATCGACCTGGCCGACATCCACGAGCCCATCGTGGCCTGCCCGAACGACCCGGACGATGTGAAGACCCTGGGCGACGTGGCCGGCAGCAAGATCGACGAAGTGTTCATCGGCAGCTGCATGACCAACATCGGCCATTTCCGCGCTGCCTCCAAGCTGCTGGAGAACAAGCGCGACATTCCGGTCAAGCTCTGGATGGCGCCGCCGACCAAAATGGACGCCAAGCAGCTGAGCGAGGAAGGCCACTACGGCGTGCTGGGTTCCGCCGGCGCCCGCATGGAAATGCCGGGCTGCAGCCTGTGCATGGGCAATCAGGCCCAGGTGAAGGAGGGCGCCACCGTGTTCTCGACCTCGACCCGCAACTTCCCGAACCGCCTGGGCAAGAACTCCAATGTCTATCTGGGGTCGGCCGAGCTGGCCGCGATCTGCTCCAAGCTGGGCCGGATTCCGACCAAGGCCGAATACATGGCCGACATGCAGGTGCTGACTGCCGCCAGCGACAAGGTGTACCAGTACCTGAACTTCGATCAGGTGAAGGATTACACCGACCTGGCCGATACGGTGAAGAAAGATGCTGTGCCGGCATAAGCCAGACGGCTTCAAAGAGGTGAGCATCAAGTCGCCGCCAACATGAAAAAGCCCCGCTGTGCAGACAGCGGGGCTTTTTTTATGGAAATCCAAGGCCTGCACCTTCAAGGGCCGGCGCCATGGCTTCATCAGGCCATGCGTGTTTCCTTGTGCTCGGCCATGTTCTGCGGCGGCTGGCCGGTGACGGCGGCCTTGGCCATTTTTGCCAGCTGGACCATCTTGCTGTCGGTCACATCCCAGTATTCCGCATGGGTGATGCGAACCTGCAGCAGCGCCACGTCCGGGTCGGTCGGGCCGCCCGGAAACCAGGCCTTGGCCATGGGGGTCCAGAGCGCTTCCTTCTTGGCCTGGTCTTCGACGATCAGCGCCTGGCCCGATACCGAGACATAGCTGTCATCGCTCGGGCTGGCATAGGCCACGTTGACCTGGTCATCCTCAAGCACATGCTGGGCCACTTCGCCCTGGCGGGAAACGAAAAAGTAAAGCGTGGCGCCTTCATCCAGGGCTTTGTTCTGGGTGGTCAGCGGCTGGCTGTGCAGCATGCCGTTGCCATGCCGATGGGTGAACATGCCGAACTTGATGTCCTTGATCAGGTCCCAGAGTTTTTCATGGTCGAAATCGGTGTTGTCATGGGTGTGTGTCGTGCTCATGCAGGCTCCGTTGATCTGGTTATTGATCTAAGGACTTTAGGAAAGTTGGGCCAAAAAATCATCAGCACCTCCCTTGCAAGCCTGTCGGCATTTACTGACAGCTGCAGTGGGCAGGCGCAGTGAAAATAATCGCCGATTCAGTGTTAAATGTCTGTTAAGCCCATGCGGAACAAGCGCAGCATGCTATTAAATAAATAGTAAAAACGGCAACACGCTGCATTTGTGACTGCTCCGCATGACATGCCCGGACTGTCGTGACACTCGGGCGCCCAAAGCGCACTGCGCAGGCAGGGTATGCCACCGGCCAGTTTTGGCGCCGCAGCCTGCCTGCCAGAATAGAGACCGAAGATTTTTATAACCAAGGAGGCCGTCATGGCTACAACGCCCCAACTTGCTGGTTCAGCTGCCCACGAATTTGAATCCACCCTGCAGTCTTTCCAGACTGCCTCCGGCGAGACCGGGAAGTTCTATTCACTGCCGGCGCTGGCCGAGAAGTTTCCCACGGTCAAGCGGCTGCCGGTGTCGCTGCGCATCGTGCTCGAATCGGTGCTGCGCAACTGCGACGGCCGAAAAGTCACCGGCGCGCATGTCGCGCAGCTGGCCAACTGGGTGCCGCAGGCCGAGCGCAGCGAAGAAATCCCGTTTGTCGTGTCACGGGTGGTGCTGCAGGACTTTACCGGCGTGCCGCTGCTGGCCGACCTGGCGGCCATGCGCAGCGTGGCGGTCAAGCTGGGCAAGGACCCGAAGGTCATCGAGCCCTTGGTGCCGGTCGATCTGGTGGTCGATCATTCGATCATGGTCGATTACTACGGCGCCAAGGATTCCATCGACCTGAACATGAAGCTCGAATTCCAGCGCAACCGCGAGCGCTATGAGTTCATGAAGTGGGGCATGCAGGCCTTCGACACCTTTGGGGTCGTGCCGCCGGGCTTCGGCATCGTGCACCAGGTCAACCTTGAATTCCTGGCGCGCGGCGTTCTTAAAACAAAAGAGGACGTCTATTACCCCGATACGCTGGTGGGCACCGACAGCCACACCACCATGATCAACGGCATCGGCGTGGTCGGCTGGGGCGTCGGCGGCATCGAGGCCGAAGCCGCCATGCTCGGCCAGCCGGTGTACTTTTTGACGCCCGACGTGGTCGGCATGGAGCTGACCGGCCAGCTGCGCGAAGGGGTGACCGCGACCGACCTGGTGCTGCGCGTGACCGAAACCCTGCGCCGCGAAAAGGTAGTGGGCAAGTTCGTCGAGTTTTTCGGCGAAGGCACCCGCTCCTTAAGCCTGCCCGACCGGGCCACCATCGGCAACATGGCGCCGGAATACGGCGCCACGATGGGCTTTTTCCCGGTCGATGAAAAAACCATCGACTATTTCCGGGGCACCGGCCGCACCGAAGCCGAAATCGAAGCCTTTGAGGCCTATTTCCGGGCGCAGGGCCTGTTCGGCGTGGCCGTGGCCGGCGAGATCGACTATTCGCATGTCGTCAAGCTGAACCTCGATGATGTGCGGCCCAGCCTGGCCGGCCCGAAACGGCCGCAGGACCGAATCGAGCTGGGCGATGTCGCCCGCCAGTTCTGCTCGCTGTTCAGCAAGTCGAATGCCGAGAACGGCTTCAACCAGCCGGCCGGCATGCTCAACACCCGCCACCAGGTGCGGCACCACGACGAGGGGCGGCCCGACAGCCTGCCTTCCGCGCCGCCCACGCCGGCGGGCGCCGCCCGCTTCGTGAACGAGATGGAGGCCAACCGGCCGACGCTGGACATGGCGCGCGACCAGGGCGGCGTGGATGCCATTTCCAGCACCCCGGCCGCCCAGCAAGCTGAAAAAGGCCTGACGGTCGGCAACGGCGATGTGCTGATTGCCGCCATCACCAGCTGCACCAACACCTCCAACCCGAGCGTGCTGCTGGGCGCCGGGCTGCTGGCCAAGAAAGCGGTCGAGGCCGGCCTGAGCGTGCAGCCGCACATCAAGACCTCGCTGGCGCCGGGCTCGCGCATCGTGACCGAATACCTGACCGAAGCGGGCCTGATGCCCTACCTCGAACAACTCGGCTTCGACCTGGTCGGCTACGGCTGCACCACCTGCATCGGCAACGCCGGCGACCTCACGCCCGAGCTGAACGAGGCCATCAACAGCAGCGACCTGGTTTGCGCCGCCGTGCTGTCGGGCAACCGCAACTTCGAGGCGCGCATCCATCCGAACCTCAAGGCCAATGTCCTGGCCAGCCCGCCGCTGGTGGTGGCCTATGCGATTGCCGGCAACGTGATGCGCGACCTGACCACCGAGCCGGTCGGCAAGGGCACCGGTGGCAAGGATGTGTACCTGCGCGACATCTGGCCTACCAGCGACGAGATCAATGCGCTGATGAGCTACGCGATGAACGGCGAGGCCTTCCGCGCCAACTATGCCAAGGTCAAGACCGAGCCGGGCAAGCTCTGGGAAAACATCCACGGCGTGACGGGCAACACCTACAACTGGCCGACCAGCACCTATATTGCCGAGCCGCCGTTTTTCAACAATTTTTCGATGGAAAACGAAGCGCCTGCCGCAGACACGGCACAGGCGACCGGTCGGGGAAATGATTTTTCCGTGCAGGGGGCCCGCATCATGGCGCTGTTCGGCGACTCGATCACCACCGACCATATCTCGCCCGCCGGCGCCATCAAGGCCAGCTCGCCCGCCGGCCAGTGGCTGCAGGCCAACGGCGTGCCCAAGGCCGAGTTCAACAGCTACGGCTCGCGCCGGGGCAACCACGACGTGATGATGCGCGGCACCTTTGCCAACGTCCGCATCAAGAACCTGATGATCCCGCCCGACGCCACCGGCTCGCGCGAGGAGGGTGGCGTGACGCTGTTCCAGCCGGGCGGCGAGAAGATGTTCATCTACGACGCGGCCATGAAGTACATGGAACAGGGCATGCCGACGGTGATCTTCGCCGGCGAGGAATACGGCACCGGCTCGTCGCGCGACTGGGCCGCCAAGGGCACGCAGCTGCTGGGCATCAAGGCGGTGGTGGCGCGCAGCTTCGAGCGCATCCACCGCAGCAACCTGGTCGGCATGGGCGTGCTGCCGCTGCAGTTCAAGCCGGGCGAGTCGTGGCAGGGCCTGAACCTGACAGGCGACGAGGTCATCGACGTGATCCCACACCCCGACCTGAAGCCGCAAAGCGAGGCCAAACTGGTCATCACCCGCGCCGACGGCACGCGCCAGGAGGTCACGCTGATCCTGCGGGTCGATACGCCCATCGAGGTGGATTACTACCAGAGCGGCGGCATCCTGCCCTACGTGCTGCGGCAGTTGCTGGCTGCATGAGCAGCCGGCAGGCCTTGATTGCCGGCGGCGGCATCGGTGGGCTGGCGGCGGCGCTGGCGGCGTCGCGGGCGGGTTGGTATGTGCGGCTGTACGAGCGGGCGGCGGCTTTCAGCGAAGTCGGGGCTGGCGTGCAGCTCGGGCCGAATGTTGTCCGGCGCCTGCATGGCTGGGGACTGCAGGATGCGCTGGCGCGGGTGGCGGCATTTCCTGAACGGCTGCAGGTGAAGGATGCGCTGTCTGGCCGGGTGCTGGGCACGCTGCCGCTGGGCCAGCGGGTGCTGAAGAAGTATGGCGCGCCCTATGCCACGGTGCACCGCGCTGACTTGCATGCGCTGCTGCTGCAGGCGGTGCGGGGGCAGGGCAACGTGTGGCTGAACCTGAACAGCGCCGTGACCGGCTATGACGACAACGGGCGCGAGATCGTTCTGGAAACCGAGGCCCCGGCGGTCTGCCCGCCGGGGCGCTCCGCCACTGCGGAGCCGCTGCAGCCCAGCGTCTTGCCAAATGTCGAGGGCGATGTGCTGATCGGCGCCGACGGGCTGTGGAGCCG
>JAQGNK010000237.1 GCA_028291905.1 Polaromonas sp. | reverse complement strand
ACGGCGGGCATAGCCTAGCAAGGACTTGCCTGCATCAGTCAGCGCCATTCCATACCGCTGCCGCTCGAAGAGCTGGGTGCCAAGATCCTCCTCCAGCAGGTGCACTTGCCTGGAGACAGCGGGCTGTACTAAGTTTAGCAACTCGGCTGCCCTGGTCAGATTCCCGGTTTCGGCGATCGTCAAGAATGCACGCAACTGCTTGTGGTCCATAAGGGTGTTCGAGTAATGAAAAAGATTGATTGTGTGAAATCAGAATATTTTATAGCAGGCTTCTAGAAAGTTCATATACTGAAACCTTACCGAGAAGATTGCATCTCTTAATTGCTGGAGGAGACATGTTCAAGTATTTAAATCTGATCTTTGTCACAGTGGTTGGCACGATGCTGGGCGCGCCCCATGCAATGGCACAGGAATTCCCTAAAAAGCAGCCCATTAAGATTGTCGTCGCGGCTGCCCCGGGCGGTACGACAGATGTGCTCGCCCGAATCACTGCTGAATTTCTACAGCGACGATTAGGACAAGCCGTTATTGTCGAAAACCGGACGGGAGCGGCCGGAGCAGTCGCTGGAGACTACGTCGCTAAAGCGCAGCCGGACGGCTACACGCTCCATTTGGCAGGCGCCGGACTCTCGGTCCTGCCGGCAATTAGAAACAACCTGCCGTACAAAACGGAGGACTTCACTTATCTGGTTCGATTCTTCACCGCCGTCCCATTGCTGGTGGTGGGACCGAAATCGACGTTTTCCACGTCCCAGGAAATCATTGCGTACATGAAGTCCAACCCGGGCAAAATGCGGCACGGTACCCCCGGTGTCGGATCGCTCAATCATATGGGGTCGGCATTGTTTGAAAGCTCCACCGGTGTAAAGACGGTACATATTCCTTACTCGGGCATCTCTCAGGTTTATAACGATCTGCTTGCCGGCAATCTCGACTTTGCTATCGGGGCGGTCCCGCCCTTTCCGGACACGCTAAAGGTTCTTGGGCCCGCCGGAAGCAAGCGCCACTCCCTCTATCCGAATCTGCCCACGTTTGAAGAGATGGGTTACAAGAATGCAAGCCATGATGTCTGGTGGGGTTACCTGTCGCCTCCCAATATGCCTAAGTCCATTGCCGATCGGCTTACCTTGGAGCTCAGCGCGGTATTCAAGGATCCTGAAGCAATTGCAAAATTCCGGGCTGCGACTAAGGACGTGCCCGATGAAAAACTGGTGGTTGGCGAAGACTTCAGGAAACAGGTGCTTCAAGAACTGAAGAACTGGAAGACCGTGGCTGACCAGGAAAAAATCGTCGTTCAACAATAGTTGATTTTTTACGCGGGACGGCTCTAACGATTACTACACGCACAGCAACCATCTTGAATGAATGAATAAATTAAACGATCTTTGCGATCTCGTCGCTCTAGGGCGATTGGGACCGGGCGATGGCGTTCAGGATGACCAGGAGCTTATGCATACAAGCGACCAGTGCAACCTTCTTGAGCTTGCCCGCAGTCAGCAAACTAGCATAGAAAGCCTTGAGCGCCGGGTTGAACCGAGTCCCCACCAAGGCGGCCACGTACAGCACGCTGCGCACGTCGGCGCGGCCGCCGAAGATATGGCGCTGCCCGCGCAGGGTTCCGGAGTCGCGGTTCATCGGCGCCAAGCCTACGAGCGCGGTGATCTGCTTTCGGTTGAGCTTGCCCAACTCAGGCAGTTGTGCCAGCAAGGTGCTGGCTTTGGTGGGACCTACACCCTTGACAGAAGTCAGCAACTTTGCCAAATCAGCATGGTGCGCCTGGATGTGCACCTTCAACTGACCGTCCACACCGTGCAGCTGCGCGGCAATGGCATCCATGATCTGCAGGATGCTTGGGGCTTAGCCTTCAGGTGTGCGACAGCCAGGCGTTGGCGCTCGCCTGGGACTGTCGTTCGAGCTCCAAATCGCAGGAAACACAGGCTTCGCGGCGGTGAGTCAACCGGCTCAGTTATCACGGCGTCGACCAGCATCGTGACAACTAAATTTTGGACTACTTGAAAGATATAAGGAGACAACATGAGCAACAGACGAACCATACTTCAAGCCGGCGCCTTGCTCGGCGCATCGGTCATTGTCAGAACGCCGCTGGCGCAGACCGGTGGACGACCCGTGCGGATCATTGTCGGATTTCTGCCAGGCGGACTCACGGACGTGCTTGCTCGGCAACTGGCAGAAGGGCTCAACAAGCTCAACCTCGGTTCCACCTTTATCGTCGAGAACCATGCCGGCGCCAATGGCCGCATTTCGATCACACGCATCAAGTCGAGCCCGCCCGATGGCATGCATCTTCTGCTCACAGGGTCCGCCGTCGTCACCTTGCTGCCACATTTCTTTAAGAAGGATGATTCCCAGGTGAGCGATCTGGTGCCGATCAATGCTGCGTACTCTTTTGCCTATGGTTTCTCCGTCGGTCCTGCCGTCCCCGCCTCGGTCAAGACCTTGAGCGACTACTTGGCCTGGGCCAAGGCGAATCCCGCGAAAGCGACCTATGCGTGCGTGGCGGCCAATCCGCAGCATCTGCTTGCGGCGCAACTGTCCCGTATTAGCAACACGCCCCTGACCATGGTGCCCTACAAAGGCGGCGGCCCTCTGATGATTCAGGACGTGTTACGCGGGGATGTGGGCGCGGTGTCGGGAGTCACCGGCGACGTGTTGCAGTGGCAGGGGCCTGACAAGCTGCGCACGCTGGCCACCTACACCAGAAAGCGTACATCCAGCCTGCCGGATGTACCCACCGCCATCGAGTCGGGCTTCACAGACGTGGTAGTCGACGACTACGGTGCCGTATTCGCGCCCAAAGGTACGCCGCAGGCGATCGTGACCCGCTACGCCGAGGCGATCCGGCAGGTCGTGATGCAGCCCCCATTCAAGGCGGCGATGACGAGTTACGCCGTGGAGCCTCTGCTGACCGATGGGCAGCAGCTTGCATCCAACCTCAAGAATGAATTCGAATTCTGGGGAAAAGTGGTCGCCGCCACTGGCATCACTATGGAGTGAGCATTTCCTGGCGGCAAGCGCGCGACAAGCACTTGCGTAGCAAAACGCGATGCAACTTCTATGACACCAACGTGTAAGGATAAAGCCTTGAAAAAACGAAAACTCGGAAACAGCGGCCTCGAAGTCTCAGCCATAGGCCTTGGCTGCATGGGAATGAACTATCACCGTGGTCCGGCTCCGCAAAAGAGTGATGTGATTGCGCTCATCGAAACGGCAATTGAACACGGCATCACTTTTTTCGACACCGCTGAGGTTTATGGCCCTTTCACAAACGAAGAACTCGTCGGCGAAGCCTTGGCGCCCTTCAAGAAGGACATTGTCATCGCCACCAAGTTCGGCTACGACCTGGGTCCCGGTGGATCTGGCGGGACCAACAGCCGCCCCGAACGCATCCGGCAAGTGGCTGAAGAGTCACTAAAACGCTTGCGGGTCGAGCGCATCGAACTCTTTTACCAGCACCGGGTCGATCCCAATGTGCCGATCGAGGACGTTGCCGGCACAGTAAAGGACTTGATCGCACAGGGCAAGGTCGGGTACTTCGGTCTGAGCGAGGCCGGCGCAGCGACGATCCGCCAGGCACACGCGGTCCAGCCGGTCGCGGCCATCCAGAGCGAATATTCCCTCTGGTGGCGTCAACCAGAGGCGGAGGTGTTGCCGACTTGCGAGGAACTGGGCATCGGCTTTGTTCCCTTCAGTCCGCTAGGCAGGGGCTTTCTCACCGGCAAGATCGATGAAACCACGACCTTCGGCGGCGACGACAGTCGCGGCAATATGCCCCGGTTCGCACCGCAGGCCCGCAAGGCGAACCAGCCCGTGATCCGCCTGTTGGAAGTGATTGCTGGTGAGAAGGGCGCTACGCCGGCGCAGATCGCGCTGGCCTGGCTGCTGGCACAAAAACCATGGATCGTTCCGATTCCTGGCACCACCAAACCTCACCGCCTCATGGAGAACATTGGGGCGGCAGCCATCGAGCTCACAGCCGACGAACTGCGATACATCAATGACACCGTTTCGAAAATCTCGGTCCAGGGTGAGCGCTACCCGCAGGCGGAGGCAGAACGGACCGGGCGCTAAGGATACTTAGTACTACAACCGCACTTCTAAGCATCTTGTTGATCTAACAGGCATGGGTCAAGCCAATGGAGGTGGTCATGCAAGAAGTAGCAATCAGGCAATGGAGTCGCGAACTGGTGGCATTGCACGGGCGGATTGCGCCACGCTTTTGCCGTGCAGAGCCTCGGGCGCGAGCCCTGCGGTATTTGCGCGGC
>JAQGNK010000223.1 GCA_028291905.1 Polaromonas sp. | reverse complement strand
AGCAGGTCCACCGCCGCCCCGAGCGCGGGGTTGGCGCTGATGCCCGAATAGCCATCGGAGCCGCCGCATTGCAGGCCGATGGTGATGTGCTCGGCGCTGCAGGGCTCGCGTTTGGCGCGGTTGGCCGCCGGCAGCATGTCCTTGACCAGCGCGATGCCCTTTTCAACGGTCTTGCGCGTGCCGCCGGTGTCCTGGATGTTGAAGACGCGGAAGTTGTCGCCCTCACGCAGCGCACTGTGCGCCAGCCAGGCATTGATCTGGTTGGCCTCGCAGCCCAGGCCGACCACCACCACGCCGGCGAAGTTGGCATGCGTGGCATAGCCGGCCAGCGTGCGCTCCAGGATCTGCATGCCCATGCCCTCGGTGTCCATGCCGCAGCCGGTGCCGTGGGTCAGCGCCACCACGCCATCGACGTTGGGGTAGTCCTTGAGCGCCGACGGGTTGGTCTGCCGCGAGAAATGATCAGCGATGGACCGCGCCGCCGTGGCAGAGCAGTTGACGCTGGACAGGATGCCAATGTAGTTGCGGGTCGCGACCCGGCCGTCGGCGCGTTTGATGCCCATGAAGGTGGCTTCGCGCAGCGGCGCGGCGGGCTTCACGTCGGCGCCAAAGGCGTAGTCCCGCGCGAAGTCGCCCTTATCGGGTCCCATGTCCAGGTTGTGGGTGTGCACATGCTCGCCGGGCGCGATCGGCTTGCTGGCAAAGCCGATGATCTGGTTGTAGCGCCGCACCGGCTCGCCCACCGCCAGGGCGCGGGTGGCGACCTTGTGGCCGGGCGGGATCAGGCCGCGCACGGTGATGCTTTCAAGCTGGGTGCCGCCGACCAGCTGGGCTCTGGCAATCAGCACGTCGTCGGCGGGATGCAGCCGGATGAAGGGCAGGGAGGGTGAAGGCGAGGGCGTCATGGCGAATCTCTCGGGTGGTCAGGTAAAAATCATTGCATCAGCCTGGGCAGCCACAGCACGGAGGTCGGCCAGTAGGTGATCAGCGCCAGGCTGAGCAGCAGCGGAATCAGCCAGGGCAGGATGGCCATGGTGGTGCGCTCGATGCTCAGGTTGGCGATGCGCGCCAGCACGAACAGCACCATGCCCATGGGCGGGTGCAGCACGCCGATCATCAGGTTGAGCACCATCACCACGCCGAAATGCACCGGGTCTATGCCGAGCTGTGTCGAGATCGGCAGCAGGATGGGGACCAGGATGGTGATGGCCGCGGTGGTTTCCAGGAAGCAGCCGACGAACAGCATCAGCAGGTTGGCCAGCAGCAGGAACAGCCAGGGCTCCTTGGTGAAGTTGAGCACCCAGCTGGCAATGTCGGCCGTCACGCCGGTGGCTGTCAGCATCCAGCCGAAGATGGAGGCGGCCGCCACGATGAAGAGCACGGTCGAGGTCGATTCCACCGTGTCCAGGCAGACCCTGACGAACATCTTCCACTTCAGCGTGCGGTACCAGCCAAAGCCCAGCACCATGGCCCAGACGCAGGCCGCGATGGCGCCTTCGGTGGCGGTGAAGATGCCGGTGGACATGCCGCCGATCAGCAGCACCGGCGTCATGATCGGCAGCACCGCGTCGAACTTGCAGAACTTGTCGGCCACGAACAGCAGCAGCAGGCCGGCCAGCACCGCCGGCTGGGCCGGCAGCTTGAAGCGCTCGACCGCCAGCCATACCGCCAGCGGCCAGAGGCAGACCACCAGCAGCTCCACCAGCGCCTTGATGAGGCGGGGCCAGTGGAACTTGACATCCGAGCCCCAGCCGTTCTTGTGGGCGAAATAGGCCACCGTCAGCATCATCATCAGCGTCATGATGAGGCCCGGCATGATGCCGGCCAGGAACAGCGCGCCGACCGACACATTGGCCATCATCCCGTAGATCACGAAGGGCAGGCTGGGCGGAATGATGGGGCCGAGCGTGGCCGAGGCCGCCGTCACGCCGACGGCGAACTCGGTCGAATAGCCGTGCTCCTTCATGGCCTTGATCTCGATGGTGCCCAGGCCGGCGGCGTCGGCAATCGCCGTGCCGCTCATGCCCGAGAAGATCACCGACCCCAGGATGTTGACGTGGCCCAGCCCGCCCTTGAGCCAACCGACCAGCGCCAGCGCGAAGTTGTAGATGCGGTTGGTGATGCCGGCGTTGTTCATCAGGTTGCCGGCGAGGATGAAGAAGGGCACCGCCAGCAGCGGAAAGCTGTCGATGCCGCTGACCATGCGGTGAATCACCACGAAAGGCGGCAGGTTGCCCGACCAGAGGATGTAGGCCAGCGAGGCGCCGGCCATGGCCACGGCCACCGGCAGGCCGGCGCTCATGAAAAGCAGAAAGGCGATTTTCAGCATCGGGATCGGGCCTTTTAGCGGTCGTCAATGGTGGATTCGGGACGCTCCAGCACGCAGTAGCCGCGCCGCCAGTGCACGATGCTGACCTGCACCGAGCGCGCCAGCATGGCTATAAAGCCCAGCAGGCAGACGCCATAGACGATGTTCATCGGCAGATCGACCACCGTCATGGTGGCGTTGTTGCCGATCTTGAGCATCATCTGCACCGTCATGACGACGGCGGCCGCAAAAAAAAGCGTGCGCAGCACATCGACCAGCAGGCCCAGCACGCGGCCCAGCGCCAGCGGCATGTGGCGATAGAAAAAATCGACCTGGATGTGGTTGTTCTTCGCGACGCCGATGGTCGCCCCGACGAACACCACGCCGATCAGCAGGTAGCGGGCAATTTCCTCGGTCCAGGAGGCCGAATCGTTGAGCACGTAGCGGGTGACGAACTGGTAGAACACCGTGAGCGCCAGCAGCCAGAAAATTCCCAGCGCCGCCCAGGCCTCCAGCGTAGTGCCCGACAGGTCCACCGCCTCGTCGGTGGCATGGAACTCGCCGTCGTCGCCCAGCAGTTTTTCACTCATCGTGTCTCCTTTTTTCAAGCTTTAGGGCTGCGGGCTTTCGCGCAAAGCCGTGCAGCGCTGTCGTGGGCAGTCCTGGCGGGGCCGGGCGCGCAGCCGTGAAAGGCAGCCCGGCAGGCGCCGCCTTTCCTTATTTACTGGATCGCGATGATGCGGTCGTAATCCTGCTGGCGGTAGCCGTGGTCCGTGGGCTTGGTGTTCTTCAGCACCGCCTCGCGAAAGGCGTTCTTGTCCACGGTGATGACGTTGTTGCCGCGTTTCTTGAACTCTTCCGCCAGGCGGATTTCCGATGCGATGATCTCGCGCCCGGTTTTTTCGGCGGCTTCCTGCATCACCTCGGTGAAGATTTTTTTCTCGTCCGCCGTCAGCTTGCCCCACAGCTGCCCGGAGGTGATGGTCAGCAGCGAGTCGACGATGTGGCCGGTCAGCGAGATGTTCTTCTGCACTTCAAAGAACTTTTTCGCCTCGATGGTCGGCAGCGGGTTTTCCTGCGCATCGACCGTTCCGCTTTGCAGCGCCAGGTAAACCTCGGCGAAAGCAATCGGTGTCGGGTTGGCGCCCAGCGCCTTGGGGAAGGCCAGGTAGGCCGGCGCGTCGGGCACCCGGATCTTCAGGCCCTTCATGTCCTCGGGCTTGGTGACGGGTTTGGCCGCGCTGGAGGTGACGTGGCGCGCGCCGTAATAGTTCAGCGCGGTGATGTGGTTGCCGCTCTTGTCGTCGTAGCCCTTGGCCAGCTCCTTGAAGACATCGCTCTTGGCGAACTTCAGCTGGTGCTCGGCGTCCCGGAAGATGAACGGGAAGTAGCCGATGGCCAGCGGCTTGTAGGTGTTGCCGGCGAAGCTCGCGCCGCTCAGGATGATGTCCACCGTGCCCAGCGTCAGGCCCTGGTTGATGTCGGCTTCCTTGCCCAGGCTGGACGCCGGAAACACCTGGATGTCGTACTTGCCGTTGGTGCGCTTCTTGATCTCTTCGCCGGCCCAGACCGAATACTTGTGAAACGGCTCGGAGGTTTCATAAACATGCGCCCATTTCAGCTTGGTTTGTGCCGATGCAGTGCCAAATATGCCTGTGGCGCATATCAATGCTGCGCAGGCAGCTATGGTTTTGATAGTGTTTCGTTTATTGCCGGTTGAGTTCATGGTTGTCTCCTTTGGATGGATGGGCGCTGGCATGAAAGAGGGCCGTTGCGCGCCAGCGTGCGCGGCCTGGCTCAGGCTTGGCTGCCTGTATTAATTCTTGGCAAGGTTGAGCTTGGTGACCAGTTGCTTGAAGGTTTCGTTGTCGCGCACCATCTGCTCCTTGAAGGCAGCGCCTTCGGCATAGGAATAGCCCAGGTTCAGCTTGTCCATGACCTCGCGCATGATGGGTTCCTCGGCCGCCTTGCGGGTCATGACCTTGATGCTTTCCACCACCTCGGGTGGCGTGCCCTTGACCACGCCCAGGCCGCGCCAGGTGCCGATGGACAGGTCGATCTTTCGCTCCTTCAGCGTCGGGACGCTGTCAAAACCCTTGACGCGCTGGTCGGCCATGACAGCCAGGACTTTGAGCTTGCCGGCGGCCACATGCACGCCGACTTCGGCCGGGCTGACACCCACCGCATCGACATGGCCGCCCAGCAGCGCCAGCACCGCCGGGCCCGCGCCCTGGTAGGGAATGTGGTTGAACTTGGCGCCGGTCTTGTCTTCAAGCGACGCGGCGGCCAGGTGCCAGATCGAGCCGTTGCCGGCATTGCCGACCTTGACATCGCTGCCGGGCTTTTTCGCGGCGGCAATGAATTCTTCTACCGTGTTGTACGGCGAGTCGGCCCGCACCGTGATGGCGGCCGGGTCGGCATTGAGCCGGGCAATGGGAATGAAGTCGTCCTGCGTGACCTTGGTGATGCCCAGGTGCGGCAGGATGGTCACTTCGACGAACAGCATGGCGATCTTGTAGCCGTCGGGCCGCGAGTTCGCCACATCGGCCAGGCCGATCCCGCCGCTGGCGCCGGGCTTGTTGTACACCACCAGCGGCTGGGGGCTGTATTTCTTGGCAGCCTCGGCGTAGGCGCGCGCCAGGGAGTCGGTGCCGCCGCCGGGCTGGAAAGCCACCATCACTTCAATCGGCTTGTTCGGGTAGCCTTGCGCCCAGGAAGCTGGCGCCCAGAGTGAAGATGCGGCCAGCAGCAGTGCGGCCAGTTTGCCTGTGGTGAGGAATGTCATCGCCAAGTCTTTCTGTCGTTGGAGGGTGGAGCGTGAAGGATGCGTGGGCTGATGCGGGTGGCTGGATTGGCGCAAGCAACAGCTCGGGTACGGGTGAAACTGGTTAGGTCGCCAGGGCTTGAGGAATATTGGCGCTCTTGGCGCTCTTGGGAGTTCTGGGGCTTTTGGGGTTCCTGGCATGGCTCCAGCTCACGCTGAAGCGGGCATGCGAGTTGTCCATGTGCTGGTGCATCGCCAGGCGGGCGCCAGCGGCATCGCGGCTTTTCACCGCCTTCAGGATGGCTTCATGCTCGGCAATGGCGGCGCGCCATGACTCGACGGTTTCAAAATGGCCGCCCAGCTTTTCAAACAGCGGGCCGCGCCGCGAGTCCCAGAAGCGCTGGATGGTCTCGACCAGCACCACATTGCCGCACGACTCAACCAGGGCGGTATGAAAGGCCCGGTCGCCATCGAGCGGCAGCACGCCCTGGTCGGCGTTATGCCGCATGCTGGCAATCGCCTCGGCCATGGCCTGGATGTGCTGGCGCTTGGCCTGGGTGGCGGCCATCGAGGCGACTTCGCCCTCGACCACCCGGCGCGCCCGTATCAGCTCCAGCGGCCCCCACTCGTCGGCCGGCAGTTGCTGCGCACGGCTGCCCTTGCCGGCCTGGGCGCTGCGGTCGAGCACATAGACGCCGGAGCCGGTGCGCACCTCGACCCAGCCCTCGACCTCCATCGCAATCAGCGCTTCGCGCACCGACGGGCGGCTCACGCCCAGCTGCCGGGCCAGGTCGCGTTCGGCCGGCAGGCGGCTGCCAATGGCAAATTCGCCCTGCGTGATCAGCGTGCGCAGCTGGCCGGCAATCTGGCGGTACAGGCGCTGGGGTTCGACGGTTTGAAGAGGCGGCATCAGGTAGTGGATCGGGAAATCAGAAACATCAGGAAATCACGTTAAGGGTTAGCCAGAATTGGCCAAGTGGTCAGACCAATTCATAATCCCATGAAACAGGCGCTTCACCCATCCGGCAAAACCCTGACCTGGCTGCCCTTGACGCCAGGGCCTGGGGTTGAGCTGGAACCGCAGGCGCCGGCCAGCAATCTCCGTCAACCACCATTCCAAGGAAACACGCATGAGACTCGAAGGAAAAACCGCGCTCGTCACCGCCGCCGGGCAGGGCATCGGCAAGGCCAGCGCGCTGGCCATGGCGGCCGAAGGCGCGCAGGTCTGGGCCACCGATGTGAATGCCGGCCTGCTGGCCAGCTACGAGGGCGTGCCCAATATCCGCACGGCGGTGCTCGACGTGCTCGACAAGCAGGCCATCCAGGCACTGGTGGCCGGCTTGCCGGCGCTGCATGTGCTGTTCAACTGCGCCGGCTTCGTGCATGCCGGCTCGGTGCTGCAGGCCCAGGATGCCGAGTGGGACTTTGCCTTTAATCTCAATGTTCGCTCGCAGTTCTGGCTGATCCAGGCGGCATTGCCCAAGATGCTGGCGAACGGCGCGGGGCAGGGCGGCAGCATCATCAACATGGCCAGCGTCTGCGGCTTCAAGGGCCTGCCCAACCGCTTCCTGTACGGTGCCTCCAAGGCCGCCGTCATCGGCCTGACCAAGAGCGTGGCGGCCGACTTCGTGACCCAGGGCGTGCGCTGCAATGCGGTCTGCCCCGGCACGGTCGATACGCCGTCGTTGCAGCAGCGCATCAATGTGTTTGAAGACCCGGCCGAGGCGCGCAAGGGCTTTGTCGCCCGCCAGCCGATGGGCCGGCTGGCGCAGGCGCATGAAATTGCGCCGCTGGTGGTGTTCCTGGCCAGCGACGAGTCGGAGTTCATCACCGGCCAGGCCTACAACATCGATGGCGGCATGACGATATAAAAAAGCAGCTGGCCATCAACCGCCGGCACTGACGACGATTCAACCAACCCCCAAGGAAAGAAGAGAAAAACCATGAAACTTGTTCGCTACGGCCCTGCCGGCCACGAAAAGCCCGGACTCATCGATGCGCAGGGCCAGCTGCGTGACCTGAGCGGCGTGGTCGGGGACATTGGCCCAGCGCAGCTGGGCGACGTGGCACTGGCTGGCTTGCGCCAGCTCGACGCCAGCCAGCTGCCGGCGGTGCAGGGCGCGCCGCGCCTGGGCAGCCCGGTTGCCGGCGTGCCCAAGTTCATCGCCATCGGCCTGAACTACGCCGACCATGCGGCCGAATCCAACCTGCCGATTCCCGCCGAGCCGGTGGTCTTCATGAAGGCCACCAGCTGCATCCAGGGGCCGAACGACCCGGTGATGCTGCCCAAGGGCTCGGTCAAGACCGACTGGGAGGTCGAGCTGGGCGTGGTCATCGGCACCCGGGCGCGCTATGTCTCCGAGGCCGAGGCCCTCGGGTATGTGGCCGGCTACTGCACCATCAACGATGTCAGCGAGCGCGAG
>JAQGNK010000186.1 GCA_028291905.1 Polaromonas sp. | reverse complement strand
ACGGCGGGCGCTATGCCACGCCCTACGGCCTGGTCCGGGCGCTCAAGGCCGGCGGCCGGCTTTCGCTGACCAAAAAAACGAACTTGCGCGGCGCGCAGGCCTCGCCCGGCCAGTCCACCAGCACGCCCATGCTGTCGGCATTGCGCTCGACTGTGTCGGTGTCCAGGAGCAGCACGGCCTCGGCCTCCAGGCCCTTGGCGCCGTGGATCGTCAGCAGCCGCACCGAGCCGGCATCGGCGGGCACCGGCGCCAGCAGGCCGCCGGCCTTGAGCGCCCGGATCAGGCCGTAGGGCGTGGCATAGCGCCCGCCGTCGCGCCCGAGCGCCATGCCCAGCAGGGCGCGCAGGTTGGCCAGCACCGTCAGCCGCTGCGCCGGCGGCGCGGCCGCCATGAAGCGCGCCAGCACATCGCCGTCGTCATAAATGCCCTGCAGCGCGTCATGCGGCGGCAGGCTGTCCAGCCAGCCCTTCCATTTAATCAAAGTGGCCACCAGCCCTTGCAATTCCTGCGCAAGCAGCTCTGTTTTTTGTAGCAGGTCAAACCACGGCAGGCTGGTTTCGCGCTTGAGCAGCGCCAGCTGCACCAGGGCGCTGTCGTCAATGCCGAACAGCGGCGAGCGCAGGGCGCGGGCCAGCGACAGGTCATGCTCGGGCGAGATCAGCACGTCGAGCAGCGCCACCAGGTCGAGCACTTCGCAGCAGTCGATCAGGTCGATCTTCTCGCCGATCTGGGCCGGCACCCGCAGGGCGCGCAACTCTTGCTGCAGCGGCAGCAGGCCGGCCCGCCGGCGCGACAGCACCATCACATCGGACGGCTGCAGGCCAGCGGCGATTTGCTGGGCGATCCAGCCGGCGGCCTGCCGGGCTTCGAGCGTGCGCAGTGTTTCCTCGGGCAGCTCACGCGGCGTCGTCAAGCTGTCACGCCAGTCGGCACCGCCGCCCTCGGCGCCGGCATCCCGGTTGCGCGGGATGGGCGGCAGGCAGCCAATCGAGCCGGGCCTGGCCGAATCGGTGGTGTGGTCCCTGAAGCCGTCGTAGCCGTCATTCGCCCGCGCCTGGCCCATCACCGAATTGACGCAGCCGATCACCGCCAGCGCATTGCGCCGGGTGTGGTCGCAGCTGAGCAGGTCGCCGCCCAGCCCCTCGACCACGAAGGCCTGGGCCGCCCGGAACACCTGCGGCTCGGCGCGCCGGAAGCGGTAGATGCTCTGCTTCGGGTCGCCGACCAGGAACACACTGGGCGCCGCGCCCGCGCCGCCGTAGCCGCTGAGCCAGGAAGACAGCGCCTGCCACTGCAGCGGATTGGTGTCCTGGAACTCGTCGATCATCAGGTGCCGGATGCGCGCATCGAGCCGCTCCTGCACCCAGCCGGCCAGCACCGTGTCGCCCAGCATGACCAGCGCGGCCCGCTCGACATCGTTCATGTCGATCCAGCCATGCTCGCGCTTGAGCTGGGTGTACTGCGCCAGCAGCAGGCGGCTCAGGCGGGCCATGCGCTGCTGGTGCACCCAGGCTTCATGCTGCAGGCGTGCGCCGCACAGCGCCTGCAGCTCAGGCTCGGCGTCCTGGGCGGCGGCAAACTTGGCGAGGTTGCTGTTCAGGCGGTCTTCGCCGGCCACGAAGAACGCCTTGCGCAGCAGGTCGCAGCGCACGCCAAGGTCGCTCGCGGCAAAGGCCTCGATGATGCCGGCGGCGGCTTTTTGCGGCGTCTTGTTCTTTTCGGCGCCGAGCTGGCGGGCGCGTTCCAGCCAGAGGCTTCTGGCCAGCGGCATTGCCAGCGCGTCCTGCGGGCACGCCAGGCCGGCGAACTGCGGAAAAACCTCCTCGAACGGCCGCACCGACGCATCGACCACGCCCTGCTCGTCGGCCAGCACAAATTCGGTGCGCTTGTCCAGCGCGGCCTGCAGCGCCTTGTCGGCTTGGTGCCGGCCGTGGCCGAGCACCAGCGCCTCGAAGTCGGCCTTGAGCGGCGCGTCAAGCGCCAGGGACGCATAAAAGCGCCGCCACACCAGCGCCCGCGCCGGCGCGTCGTCTTCAAGCAGCTCGTAGTTCACCGGCAGATTCAAGCGGTGCAATATCGCCACCGGTGCGCTGCGCAGCAAGGCGGCGAACCAGCTGTGAAAAGTGCGTATCTGCACCGAACGGCCGCCGGCGAGCATGCTGCGGTATAAATTTGATAGCTGCCTGCGCATGTCCTGACTGGCCTGCGGGCTCATCTGGCTTGAAACCCCGCGTATGGCGAGTTCCCGGCCCAAGGTAGCGTCGTCGGCATGGGTGAACTTTTGCAGCCACTCGTCGAGCCGCTCGCGCATCTCGCCGGCGGCCTTCTTGGTGAAGGTGATGGCCAGGATTTCATGCGGCCGCACGGCTTCGCGCAGGCTGCCGTCGGCATTTTTTTCAGGGCCGCTGGCGCCGTCGAGCAGCGCCCGCACGATGCGCGACGCCAGCATCCAGGTCTTGCCCGCGCCGGCGCAGGCCTCGACAGCGACGCTGCGGCGCGGATCGCAGGCAATGGCGTAAAAAGCGTCGGCGGAAACGGGCCGGCCGTTGCATTCGTAGGCGGCGGTCATGGTCGGTAAGTCTTCATTGTTTGGATGTTTAGGAAGCCATCAGGCATGGCAGGCACGGGCTTGAAAGGCCATCGAACCGGGGCGCCAGGATGGACCAGGCCGGATTCGGGAACGCCCCCGTCCCCGCCTTCCCCGGCGGGGAAGGAGAAAACCGGGGAAAAGAGGGAAACTTGCACGATCAGGCAACAAAATGGGCTGCAGCGCACGAAATACTTGCGCAAGCAGCTATTAATTCAATAGCGTACGCGCTGCCGTGCTGCGACTGTTGCAACTCAGGGTAATGTCGCCAAGCGCAGAAGAGAGCGCTTGCGTCCTCCCCGCCCGAGCCAGCAGGGGCCGCGGAACCGGCTTTGCCGGGCCGCAGGCGCAGCGGCTCCCTCGGGGGGCAGCGAACCACACGCAGTGGGGAGCGTGGGGGCATTTCCAAACCAGCAGGGGCCGCGGAACTGGCTTTGCCGGGCCGCAGGCGCAGCGGCCCCCTCGGGGGGCAGCGAACCACGCGCAGTGGGGAGCGTGGGGGCTCACTCACTCCAGAAATCCTTGCGGCACAGGCCGCGCGCGGCGCAATACGTGCAGACCGTGCCCTCCCCCAGCGCCGGCAGCGGCGCGCCCTGGGCAATGCGGGCCATGTCCACCAAAATGCCCTCGATCAGCGCATCGCGTATCTCGACGATGCTGTCCTGGGCGTAGGTGCGGGTCGGCTCTTTTTCGCCGAGGTTCACATAGGCGGCGGCCAGCGTGTCGTCGGGCATCAGGGCGGCGTAGAAGGCCAGCTGCGAATCCTCCGGGCCGCTCTTGATGCGCTCGGCGGTGGTGCCGCGCGGCTCGGTCTTGTAGTCGATCAGCAGCAGCTCGCCGCCGGCCTGCCGGTCCATGCGGTCGATCTGGCCGATCAGCGTCAGCTCGCCCAGCGGCATCTCGCGCCAGATTTCAGCCGACTCGAAGCTGGCGCCGCCCGCCTCATGGCCGGCCAGCCAGGCCAGGTAGCCACCCCGCACCGACTCCCAGGCGGCGGCGAACGGCAGGAATTCGCTGGTGCCCAGGCCCAGCGACCGGGCGGCCTGCTCCGCCGCTACATTAATCATAGCTACCCGCGTAGGCATATCCTGCGCTGGAGCCTCTTTTAATGCCTCATGGAAGCTGCACAGCAGGCTGTGCAGCCAGTTGCCGAAATCACGCTTGTCCAGCTCGCTTTCCAGCTCGCCCGATTCCTGCAGGCCGAGCTGGCGCAGCGCAAAAAAGCGGTAGGGACAGGCGCGCAAATCGCCGTAGCTGCTGGCCGACAGGCGCTTGATGGGCAGCAGCTCGCCGGTCGGCATGGGGCGCGGCGTGGGCCGGGCGGCCACCAGGCGCATGCGGCGCGGGTCGCTCGCCTGCCCGGCCAGGAGTTTGCGGTCCAGCAGCAGCTCCTGCACGAAGCCGCTGGGCATCAGGTGCTCACCGGCTTCGCTGGTGCGCCAGAGCAGATCAACATGCGGCATCTGCAGCGCATGCTCCCAGGCGCGGCGGGCTTCCTTGGCCAGTGTCTCGCGCGCCGGCAGCCCGAGCAGTTCGCGCTGGCCGGGCGTCCAGTGGCCCGGCGGCTCGGGCGACACCGGCAGGCGGATTTCGTCGCAGCCGGGCAGCACCACCGCCTGCATCGGGCGGCCCAGCAGCTGGGCCAGCGGCAGGATCACCACCTGCTCGACGGCCGGATGCTCGGGCGAGAAAGTCTGCGCCTCCAGCGCCTGGCTGACCCAGCTGGTGAACTCCCTGAGCTTCATGGCGGGCGCGGCGTCGAACTCGCCGTCGGCGCCTTCGTGCAGGCGCAGCACATCGAGCACCAGCTGGCCCGCCGCGTCAACGGCCAGCGGGTCCCACTGGCCGGCCGACTGCAGGGCGGCGCGCAAATCGCGCAGCCAGGCGGCCAGCGGCCGGGCGCGCGCCAGGCTTTCGCGCAGCGCATTGACCTGCAGCGCCAGCGGCTGGGTGACGGCCAGCCGCTCCAGCGGCACCTTGGGCAGGTCGCGCCAGGCCCGCATGCCGAACTTTCGCATCTCGGTTTCAGCCGCCGTCACCGTGCCGGCGGCAAAGGCCGGCGCATGCTTGAGCCAGTCGATCACCGCATCGGCCGGCACGTCCCAGGGCAAGGCGCGCAGCAGCGCCATCAGGCCGGCAGCGGCGCGGGTGGTGGACAGCGTCCAGCCGGTTTCGTCGCGCATGGCAATGCCGCGCTCGGCCAGCATGGCGGCCACGCGGCGCGTCAGCTGGCGGTCTTGCGCCACCAGCGCCACCGGGCTACGGCCCTGCGCCAAATGGGCCAGCACGCAGGCGGCGGCCCGGCCGGCCTCGTCCTCGGCGTCCAGCGCCGCATGCAGCGAGGGCGGCGACGCCGGCTCGAAATCAGAAGCCTCGAAGGAAAGGCACAGCGGAACTGACAGGGACTGCTCGCCGAAGTGAACCTTCAGCGCCTCGGCCACCGGCTCGGCCTGGAATCCCTGCACCACGACCAGCAGCCTGGGTTCGGCCAGGAACAGCCGGTCCGACGCATAGCTTGAGGCCGCCGCCCAGACCAGCGCGATGCGTCCCACGGCGGCCTCCAGCGCCAGCACCGGCGAATCCAGGCCTACGCCCAGCGCCTCGGCCAGCGATTCGCTCCAGGCCTGGCGCGCCTCGGGTTGCACGGCGGCGGCGACCCGGCCCAGGCTCCAGGCGGCCTCGACCAGCCGGCCGGCCAGCGCATCCTGCTGCGCCCCCAAACCGGCCTGCCTCAGCAGCGAGGCAGCGGTCAGCATGTCGATGGACACGTCCATGCGCAAATCGACACCCGACGGGGTGAACATGCCCAGCCGCCCGCCCAGGCTGTTGGCCCAGTTCATGGTGGTTTCAAAGCGCGGCACGAAGAAGGTGCGGCCGGCGTGTTCAGCCCAGGCATGGCGCGCCTGCTGGATCAGCTGCGCGTAAGGCAGCAGCACGATGACCTCGGAAGGATGGACGCCGCGCGAGGCGACGACTGCGCTCAGGCGGGCCATGAGCTGGCGCCAGCAGCGGGCTGAAAGCGACACTGCCGCATCAGGCACGTCGGGCGCGTGGGAAGCAGAAATTGGCATGGGAAAAAGCTTTATGGCAGAAACGGAAGGAACAGGTGTTCAGCCCCAGGGGGGTTTGGCTATCGGCGGGATAGCTGAAGCGGCAGGCCGGCAAAGTCTTGCTTTCTGCCACAATAACCAAAGATACACCGCAAACCTAGCCTTGCCCCCATCGTAACCAGACCCAGGAGCCGCCATGGCCAATGAACTGATCAAAAACACCACCGATGCCACCTTTGATGCCGACGTGCTGCAATCGTCCACCCCCGTGCTGGTCGATTACTGGGCCGAATGGTGCGGTCCCTGCAAGATGATCGCCCCGATTCTTGACGAAGTGGCCACCGGCTACGAAGGCAAGCTGCAGATCGCCAAGATGAATGTCGATGAGAACCGCGAGATTCCCGCCAAGTTCGGCATTCGAGGCATTCCTACCCTGATGCTGTTCAAGGACGGCGAACTGGCGGCCACCAAGGTCGGCGCCCTGAGCAAGTCCCAGCTGACCGCGTTCATCGACCAGCAACTGGCCTGAGCGTTTGCCCCAGGCAGCGCCGCCAGTGCGCTGCCCGGCCCCTGATTGGCGCCAACCCGGCTTGCCAGCCCGACCGCCGCGCCGCAGCAGCCGGTTGCGCCTCATGCGCTCCCTAAGCTGCTGCCTCTGAATTTCCTGTCATAATGCTTTTCATTCGCCTGTCGGCCGCTGCCGGCAGGTTCGATTTTCCGGTTTGTAAGCCATCTTTTCTGACTCGGCTTCTTTTCAGACCTCCCCCGTTTTCCTAAATCAACTCCGCGAGGAGTCACCCCATGCACTTAAACGAACTCAAGGCACTGCATGTGTCTGAAGTCCTCAAGCAGGCCGAAGCCCTTGAGATCGAAAACGTCGGCCGCATGCGCAAGCAGGAGCTGATGTTCGCCATCATCAAAAAGCGCGCCAAGACGGGTGAAACCATCGTGGCCGACGGCGTGCTGGAAGTGCTCCCGGATGGTTTTGGCTTCCTGCGGGCGCCCGATTCGAGCTACACCGCCTCTACAGACGACATCTATATCAGCCCGAGCCAGATCCGCCGCTTCAACCTGC
>JAQGNK010000181.1 GCA_028291905.1 Polaromonas sp. | reverse complement strand
CGCGACACCACGTTGCCCACCACGAAGACATCGGGCGCCAGCGCCATCTGGTCGGCGCCGTAGCCTTCGATCAGCTCGATGCCCAGGCCGCGCAGCTGATCGCTCATCGGCGGATAGACGCCGGTGTCGCAGCCGGTGACCTTGTGCCCCGACTCCCTGGCCAACGCGGCCAGGCCGCCCATGAAAGTCCCGCAGATTCCTAGAATATGTATGTGCATCGGCGGTATTTTAGGCAAGCTGTGCAGGGCAATCGGGGTTTTATTGATGAAAGTGGCGTTTGGCACAGGGCACATCTGTGCTGCCAGCTATTGATTCCATAGCGGTTACAGAAGCCGTGAACTTTTAAGGTGGCTGCAGGACTAATTGGGCACAATGGCTTTTAGCCTCTAACTTTTCGCGTCCGGTGCCCAAAGCCGGCCGTGCCTTGACAAGTGCAACACCTTAAATCAGAAATTGCCGCCACTGCCGCCGCCATGGTGGTCGAGGAAGGGCTGGAATACGGCCCTGCCAAGCGCCGCGCCCTCAAGCAGCTGGCCTTGCCCGCCCGCACCGCCTTGCCCGACAACGAAGAGCTGGAGGACGCGGTGCGCGAGTACATCGCCGTGTTCTGCGCCGACACCCAGCCGACCGAGCTGGCCGCGCTGCGCGAACTGGCGCTGACCTGGATGCAGCGGCTGGCCGACTTTCGGCCTTACCTGGCCGGCGCGGTCTGGCACGGCACCGCCACCCGGCTGTCCGACATCTACATCCAGCTGTTTTGCGACGACCCGAAATCGGCCGAGATCGCCCTGATCGAGCACAACGTCGATTACGAGCCGCGCACCGTGACCGGCTTTACCGGCGGCAGCGTCGAGGCGCTCAGCCTGAGCAGCCTTTGCCAGCCGCTCAACGAAACCATTGGCGTGCATCTGATGGTCTATGACCATGACGACCTGCGCGGCGCCCTGCGGCCCGATGCGAAAGGCCGCAAGCCGCGCGGCGACCTGGCGGCCGTGCATAAATTACTCTCCACCCCTTCAGGAGTGTGAGAAGTGAATCGCAGAAACATGCTGTATGGCGGCGTTGCCGCCGCTGCTGCCCTTGCCGGCGCCGGCGCGGCCTGGTGGAAATTCCAGCCGCAAGAAATCACGCCTGCCGCTGCCGCGCTGTCGGCCGAGGCCTTTTGGGCGATGAGCTTTGACAGCCCCGACGGCAAGGCGGTTCCCATGAGCAGTTTTCGCGGCAAGCTGCTGCTGGTCAATTTCTGGGCCACCTGGTGTCCGCCCTGTGTGGAAGAGCTTCCCCTGCTGGATTTTTTCTACCAGGAGAACAAGGACAAGAATGTCCAGATCGTCGGCCTGGCGGTCGATCAGCCCAGCGCGGTGCGAACCTGGCTGCAGACCCGGCCGCTGAACTTCCCGGTCGGCATGGCCGGCCTGGGCGGCACCGAGCTGAGCAAGTCCATGGGAAACATGTCGGGCAGCCTGCCTTTCACGGTGGTGTTCGGGGCCAGCGGCCAGTTGCTGCATCGTAAGATTGGCAAGGTTTTGCCTGAAGAACTGGTCAAATGGACTCAACTTAGCTGAGGTTGGCCGCTTTGTACTAAGTTACCGATATTGCATCCGATGAACTTCATCGGTTTTGAAATTCGGTGGCCCGGCATGCCCTGCGCCTCTTCCCAAGCCTGGTGTTTGGGCATCGGCTGCTGATTCCGCCTGATTTACCTTCAGGTACACTCTGCGTTTTTTTGAGATCAGGTAAGCTTGCTTTCCCGCGTAATCATTGATGGATAGCCGCTGTAAGGCGTAATAGCGGAAAGTAAGCGAAGAAAGAGGGCGCCGACGGACACGGCATTCTTTTTGCATCAACCCTGTGCGTCTGAAAACTCATGCCGGCATCACTTCCCCCTGGAAAGAATCTATGGATCTAAGAAAACTCAAAACCCTGATCGACCTCGTTTCAGAATCCAATGTGTCCGAGCTGGAGATTACCGAGGCCGAGGGCAAGGTCAGGATTGTCAAGGCCAGCGGGGTTCCGATGATGATGATGCACCAGCCCGCCATGGCGATGACGGCGCCGCCGCCAGCCGCTGCCACCGCGACCGTGGCCACCCCCGTCGCCGAGCCTGCCGGGCATGCTGTCAAGTCGCCGATGGTGGGCACGTTCTATCGCTCGTCGAGCCCCGGCTCCAATCCGTTCGTGGAAATCGGCAGCGTGGTCAAGGAAGGCGACACCATCTGCATCATCGAGGCCATGAAAATCCTGAACGAGATCGAGGCCGACAAGTCCGGCACCGTCACCAAGATTCTTTCCGAAAATGGCCAAGCCGTGGAATACGGCCAGCCGCTCTTCATCATTGAGTAATCGGCTCCCGCGCCATTTTTATTTCAGCCCCTGCCCATGCCGCGGCAACTGCCGTGCCTGCGCCCGCGCGGCGCCCGCGGCAACTCGCCCGCGCTTGTATTGAATTGAAAATGGCACGCTTTCCTTTCTTCGCCCGCCCGGCGGAACCAGCCAGACCAGGTACTTCGACGCATGTTTAAAAAAATACTGATCGCCAACCGCGGAGAAATCGCCCTGCGAATCCAGCGGGCCTGCCGGGAACTCGGCGTCAAGGCCGTGATGGTCTATTCCGAGGCCGACCGCGAGGCCAAGTACATCAAGCTGGCCGACGAGGCCGTCTGCATCGGCCCCGCGCCTTCGGCCCAGAGCTACCTCAACATGCCGGCCATCATCTCGGCGGCCGAAGTCACCGACGCCGAGGCCATCCACCCCGGCTACGGATTTTTGAGCGAGAACGCCGATTTTGCCGAGCGGGTCGAGAAAAGCGGCTTCAAGTTCATCGGCCCGACGCCCGAGTCGATCCGGCTGATGGGCGACAAGGTGTCGGCCAAGCAGACCATGCTGAAAGCCGGCGTGCCCTGCGTGCCCGGCTCCGAAGGCGCGCTGCCGGCCGATCCAGCCTTCATCAAGCGCATCGCCAAGCAGATCGGCTACCCGGTCATCATCAAGGCGGCCGGCGGCGGCGGCGGGCGCGGCATGCGCGTCGTGCACACCGAGGCGGCGCTGCTCAACGCGGTGCAGACCACCAAGGCCGAGGCTGGCGCGGCCTTCGGCAATCCGGAGGTCTATATGGAGAAATTCCTGCAGAACCCCCGGCATATTGAAATCCAGATCCTGGCCGACCAGTACAAAAACGCGGTCTGGCTGGGCGAGCGCGACTGCTCGATGCAGCGGCGCCACCAGAAGGTGATCGAAGAAGGCCCGGCGCCCGGCATTCCGCGCAAGCTGATCGAGCGCATTGGCGCCCGCTGCGTGGCGGCAGTCAAGAAGTTCGGCTACCGGGGCGCGGGCACCTTCGAGTTCCTGTATGAAGACGGCGAGTTCTACTTCATCGAGATGAACACGCGGGTGCAGGTCGAGCATCCGGTGACCGAGTGGATCACTGGCATCGACATCGTGCGCACGCAGATCATGGTGGCGGCGGGCGAACGCCTGCCCTTTGCCCAGCGCGACATCCAGATCAAGGGCCATGCGATTGAATGCCGCATCAATGCCGAAGACCCGTACAAGTTCACGCCGTCGCCAGGGCGGATCACCAACTGGCATCCGCCGGGCGGCCCCGGCGTGCGGGTCGATTCGCACATCTACGCCAACTACTTCGTGCCGCCCAACTACGATTCGATGATTGGCAAGATCATCGTGCATGCCGACACCCGCGAGCAGGCGCTGGCCCGGATGAGCGCGGCGCTGGGCGAGACCGTGGTCGAGGGCATCAACACCAACATCGGACTGCACCGTGAACTGATGGTCGATGCCAAGTTTATGGATGGCGGCACCAACATCCACTACCTTGAAGAGTGGCTGTCAAAGCGCGAGAGATGAAGCCCCCACGGTCGCTCACTGCGTGTGCTTCCTGCCCCCGGAGGGGGCCGCTGCGCCTGCGGCCCGGCAAAGCCGGTTCCGCGGCCCTGGCTGGTGTGGACTTGCCCCCCACGCTTGTCGCTTCGCGTACTGCGCTGCTCCCGCCAAGGGGCTATACGCCCGCAGTCCCGGCTTGAGCAGAGTGTTATGGATAAATGATGTTTGAATTAATCTTGTTAGCCCCTGTCGTCCAGGTCGAAACCTTGAGCGATGCGCTTGATGCGCTGGATGCGCTCAGTGTGTCAGTCGAGGACGCCGACGCCCACACGCCGGCCGAGCAGGCGCTGTTTGGCGAGCCTGGCATGCCGCCGCCCCAGCCGGGCTGGGAGCGCTCGCGCATCGTGGCGCTGTTTGCCACCGAGGCGCTGGCCAAGGACGCCGCCGGCGTGCTGGCGCTGCAGGATTTTTTTATCGGCTGCCAGCTGGTGGCTGTCCAGGCCGTGCCCGAGCAGGACTGGGTGCGGCTGACGCAGTCGCAGTTCACCCCGGTCGAGATCACGCCCGAATTCTGGATCGTGCCGACCTGGCACGAACCGCCGGCCCAGGCAAAACAGGTGATCCGGCTGGACCCGGGCCTGGCTTTCGGCACCGGTACCCATCCGACGACGCGCATGTGCCTGCGCTGGATCGCTGGCCGGGGCGCTGCCGGCCAGCCGCTGGGCCGGGTGCTGGACTACGGCTGCGGCTCGGGCATCTTGGCGATAGGCGCGGCCAAGTTCGGCGCGCGTGAGATTGATGCGGTCGATATCGACGAGGCAGCGGTTGAATCGACCCGCGCCAATGCCCAGGCCAACCATGTGCAACTGCAGACCGGCCTGCCCGACAAGGCCGTGGGCAGCTACCAGACGGTGCTGGCCAATATCCTGGCCACACCGCTGCGGGTGCTGGCGCCGCTGCTGTGCGCCCATGTTGAAAAAGGCGGCAACCTGGTGCTTGCCGGTATTTTGGAGCGCCAGGCCGATGAGCTGAAGGCGGCCTACCTGCCATATTGCGAACTCCAGGTCCAGGATGCCCAGGAGGGCTGGATACTGATGACCGCGCAGTTCTGAGCGCCTCCTCCTCCATCCTCGATGATGTATCTCAAGCCTGTCCCCGCCCTTGATGGCGGCTGACCGCCGCGCCCCATGAGCCAGATCACGCGCTGCCCGGCCTGCGCAACGATGTTCAGGGTCGCTGATGGGCAGCTCAAGGTGGCGCAGGGCTGGGTGCGCTGCGGGCAGTGCGGCGAAGTGTTCAATGCATCCGTGCAACTGCTGCCGTGCGATGCGGCCGGACCGGCGATCGTGGCTTTCACGCCCGCCATGAAGCACGAGCCGCCTGCCGTTGAACCCGTGGTCCAGGCGCCTGCCATGCCGCTCGCCCCGTCTGACGTCACGCCGCCTGTTCCGGCACCTGAACTACCTGGGCTGGCCCCAAGCGTGCCGACCCAGGGCTTTTTCAGGCAGGAACAACCGCAAAGCGCCGAAGCCGTCGCTTTCGATGCGCTGGCGCCCGACGTGCCGGCTTTTCAGCAGGCCAGCTTCAAGGCCGGGCACGAAGCGCCGCCCGACCTGACATTCATGCGCGATGCGCAGCGCAAAGCTTTCTGGGCTTCGGCGCCGGTTCGCGCCGTGCTGGCGCTGCTGTGCCTGGTGTTGCTGGCCGCATTGGCGCTGCAGTGGGTGGTGTACCAAAGAGATCTTCTGTCGGCCCAGGCGCCACGGCTGGCACCCATGCTGCAGGGCCTTTGCCGGCCGCTCGGCTGCACCGTTCGGCCCCTTCGCCGCATCGAGGCCCTGGTGATTGACAGCGCCAGCTTCAGCAAGACTGCCGCCGACGCCTACCGCCTGACCTTTGTTCTTAAGAACACCGGCGCGCTGGCGCTTGAAGTCCCGGCGCTGGAGGTCACGCTGACCGACAGCCAAGACCAGCCGCTGGTGCGCCGCGTGGTCATGCCCGAGCAGTTTGGCGCCACTGCGCTGACGCTGGACGGGCACTCGGAGCTGGCCGGCGCCCTGTCCCTGAAAATTACCGGCGCCAGCGGCCTAGAGGCTTCCCCGGCAGCCCAGGCGGGGCGCTTGCCGGTAGCGGGCTACCGGATCCTGGCTTTTTACCCTTGAACTAAATCGAGAACCTCGTATGTCTTCCCTTATTTGCGGCTCGCTGGCCTTTGACAGCATCATGAGTTTTGAGGGCCGCTTTGCCGAGCAGATACTGCCCGACCAGCTGCATATCCTTAATGTGTCCTTCCTGGTGCCCGCGCTGCGCCGCGAATACGGCGGCTGCGCCGGCAACATTGCCTACAGCCTCAAGCAGCTCGGCGGCTCGCCCCTGCCGATGGCCACCGTGGGCACGGATGCTGCCGACTACTTTGCGCGCATGAAGGCCCAGGGCATCAGCACCGAGTTCGTGCAAGAAATCAGCGAGGTGTACACCGCGCAGGCGATGATCATGACCGACCGCGACAATAACCAGATCACCGCTTTTCATCCCGGCGCGATGATGCAGGCGCATGCCAACCGGATCGAGGCGCGCAGCGACATCAAGCTCGGCATCATTGCGCCCGATGGCCGCGAGGCGATGCTCCAGCATGCCGAACAGTTCAAGGCCGCCGATATTCCCTTCGTGTTTGATCCAGGCCAGGGCCTGCCGATGTTCGATGGCCGGGCGCTGGCGCATTTCGTCGAGCTGGCCAGCTGGGTGACGGTCAATGACTATGAAGGCCGCATGCTGTGCGATCGCACCGGCCTGTCGCTGGCCGAGCTGTCGCGGCGGGTGGAGGGGCTGGTGGTCACGCTGGGCGCCGAGGGCTGCGAAGTCTGGATCAACGGCGACAAGACTGTAGTGGCGCCAGTAAAGGCCGCCGAGGTGGTTGATCCGACCGGCTGCGGCGATGCGTTTCGCGGCGCGCTGCTGTTCGGTCTGGAGCAAGGCTGGCCGCTGGCCCGCTGCGCTGCTCTGGGCAACCGGGTGGGCGCTCGCAAGATCGCCAGCCGGGGCGGGCAGAACTATACGTTGAATAGTGATGAAATAGGCATCTAGCGCAAGCAGAACCTGCGCAAGGCGCTACTATTTTCATAGTGAAATTCATTGGGCGGTGTACCGTGGCGCGCCTCAAACTGAAAAGGCCCGATGTCTTGCAACATCGGGCCTTGGCTGGAGAATCTGTGAAGATTAAGGCTTGCTTCCTTTTGGGAAGGGCCAGGAAGCGTTCGGATTGAGCTTTGTCTGAGCGGTCGAGGTGGAGGTTGGCGAAGGAGTTTTGGCCGCTGGCTTTTTCTCGGCCTTTTCTAGCTTTTCGACTTTGGCGGCTTTTTTGGCAGCCGGCTTTTTTACAGCTTTGACGGTTTCCGTTGTCTTGGCTTCGGTTTTCTTTGCCGCCGGTTTTTTAGCCGCTGTTTCTTTAACAGCCGCTGTTTTCACCAGCTCTTCTTTCGCTGGCGCTTCTTTCACTGCAGTTGCTTTCACTGCGGCTTTCTTGGCGGCCGGCTTTTCAGCAGGCGCTTTTTTAGCTGCCGCCTTGACGGGTACGGCTTTCGGCGCGGGCACCTTCTCAGCCGCGGCTTGCGGAGTGACAGGTGTTGGAGCGACGGTTTTTTCAGCGGGTGCTTTTTCAGCCACTACTTTTTTGGCGGCTGCCTTTTTTGCAGGTGCCTTGGCCGGGGCTTTTGCAGCGACTTCCTGGGCCGCAGGCTGGGCAGCGACCGCTTTTTCAGCAGGCGCTGCTGCCGCAGCCGTTACTTTTTTTGCCGGTGCTTTCGCAGGAGCGGCTTTTTTTGCCGCTGGTTTTTTCGCAGTTGCCATGGTGTTCTCCTCGATTAGTTTGCAAAAAGCACTTCGCAGGCTGTGTCTGCGAAGCGATGCGCGGCATGGGACTTTCGGCTCACCGAACCCAGTGCCACGAACACAGGAGCAACGCACCACGGGCACCCTTGGGCGCCGGCATGAAGCGTTGCAAATTTAAAGGTCATTGTTATGGAATTGTGCTTTTTGCCTGTCCTGCGCTGTCAGTCCCAGGAAAGGGCGCCGCCAGACTGGTACTCAATGACACGGGTTTCAAAGAAATTGCGTTCCTTTTTCAGGTCGATCATCTCGCTCATCCAGGGAAAAGGATTTTCTTCATTCGGGAACAGGGTTTCAAGCCCGATCTGGGTGGCGCGGCGATTGGCGATGTAGCGCAGGTAGCCCTTGAACATGGAGGCGTTCAGGCCCAGCACGCCGCGCGGCATGGTGTCCTCGGCGTAGCGATATTCGAGTTCCACTGCCTTCATGAACAACGCATTGATCTCGGCCTTGAAATCGGCTGTCCAGAGATGCGGATTTTCGAGCTTGAGCTGGTTGATCAGGTCGATGCCGAAGTTGCAGTGCATCGACTCGTCGCGCAGGATGTACTGGTACTGTTCAGCTGCACCCGTCATCTTGTTCTGCCGGCCCAGGGCCAGGATCTGCGTGAAGCCGACGTAGAAGAACAGGCCTTCCATCAGGCAGGCGAACACGATCAGCGACTTGAGCAGGGTCTGGTCCGACTCGGTGGTGCCGGTCTTGAAGCTGGGGTCGGAAATGGCTTCGATGAACGGAATCAGGAACTGGTCCTTGTCGCGGATCGACTGGACTTCGTTGTAGGCATTGAAGATCTCGCCTTCATCCAGGCCCAGCGACTCGGTGATGTACTGGTAGGCATGGGTATGGATGGCTTCCTCGAAGGCCTGGCGCAGCAAGAACTGGCGGCATTCGGGTGCGGTGATGTGGCGGTAGGTACCCAGCACGATGTTGTTGGCGGCCAGTGAATCAGCCGTCACGAAAAAGCCGAGGTTGCGCATGACCAGGCGGCGCTCGTCGTCAGTCAGGCCGTTCGGGTCTTTCCAGAGCGCAATGTCGCGGGTCATGTTGACTTCCTGCGGCATCCAGTGGTTGGCACACGAGGCCAGGTATTTTTCCCAAGCCCATTTGTACTTGAACGGCACCAGCTGGTTGACATCGGTCTGGCCATTGATGATGCGTTTGTCGGACGCCTTGACGCGCTTGGCCTTCACAGGCGCTGGAACATCATCGACGGGCTGTGCGGCGACAGAAGATACAGATAAGGGCGCCGAAATATCCGCCGGCTGGCTGGCTGGCGGCTCGCAGGAAGGAGGTGTCTGCAGCAATGGTGTGACTTCTTCGTCCCAGGTCAACATAGAAAATTCCAATACTTCGGGATTATGAAAGCAGCCATGCAAAATGAAAAGTGCTCATTCGCATGGCCACGGGATTTATTGCGCTATTTCATGGCTTTTGGGCTGCATCTGCAGTGAATCATGCAAAAAATTCAATCGCATGACTCACTGGTTTTTATTGGCAGGCTTCGCAACCGGGATCATCAATCGCGCAGAACTTGATGTCAGTGGCCGGCGTGGCGCTCATTTGCGCCTGCGCTGCGGCTGCCGCTTTTTCCAGCGCGCTCAGTCCCAGCACGGCTGCTTGAGGACCGGAGGACACCGAGTTCATCTTGCCGGCAGTCACAGTTGATTTTTCGGCGTGGGTGGCGCTTTGGGTGCGCAGGTAGTAGGTGGTTTTCAAACCCCGAACCCAGGCCAGCTTGTAGGTCTCGTCAAGCTTCTTGCCCGATGCGCCGGCCATGTATATGTTGAGCGACTGTGCCTGGTCGATCCATTTCTGGCGACGCGCGCCGGCTTCGACCAGCCAGGAGGTTTCAACTTCGAAAGCGGTGGCGTACAAATCCTTGATGTCTTGCGGCACGCGGTCGATGGGGCGCAGCGAACCGTCGAAATGCTTCAGATCGACCACCATCACATCGTCCCAAAGCCCCAGGCGTTTGAGGTCGCGTACCAGGTAGCCGTTGATCACGGTGAATTCGCCCGACAGGTTGGACTTGACCGACAGGTTGCCAAAGCAGGGCTCGATGCAGGCATCGACGCCGATGATGTTGGAAATCGTTGCGGTGGGCGCAATGGCGACGCAGTTGGAGTTGCGCATGCCGTCCTTGGCGATTTTCTGGCGCAGCGCTTCCCAGTCAAGGGTGGCGGAACGGTCCACTTCCACATAGCCGCCGCGCTCCTTGGCCAGCATGTCCAGCGTGTCCAGCGGCAAGATGCCCTTGTCCCAGAGCGAACCCTTGTAGCTTTCGTACTGGCCGCGTTCTCTGGCCAGTTCGGTGGACGCCCAATAGGCGTGGTAGCAGATGGCTTCCATCGAGGTGTCGGCGAATTCGACCGCCGCCTGCGAGGCATAGGGCACGCGCAACTCGTACAGGCAGTCCTGAAAGCCCATCAGCCCCAGGCCGACCGGGCGGTGCTTCATGTTCGAGTGGCGTGCCTTTTCCACGGCGTAGTAGTTGATGTCGATCACGTTGTCCAGCATTCGCATGGCCGTGGTGATGGTTTTTTTCAGCTTGTCGTGGTCGAGCGCGCCGTTCTTCAGGTGCTGGACCAGGTTGATCGAGCCGAGGTTGCAGACAGCGGTTTCGGTGTCGCTGGTGTTGAGCGTGATCTCGGTGCAGAGGTTGGACGAATGCACGACACCGGCATGCTGCTGCGGCGAGCGGATGTTGCAGGCGTCCTTGAAGGTGATCCAGGGATGGCCGGTTTCGAACAGCATCGACAGCATCTTGCGCCACATGTCGGTGGCCTGCAGCTTGCGCGATGGCTTGAGTTCGCCGCGCTCGGCACGCGCTTCATAAATGACATAGGCTTTTTCAAAATCCTGGCCGTATTTGTCGTGCAGGTCAGGCGTGTCGGAGGGGGAAAAGAGCGTCCAGCTGCCTTTTTCCATCACCCTGCGCATGAACAGGTCGGGAATCCAGTTCGACGTGTTCATGTCGTGGGTGCGGCGGCGGTCATCGCCGGTGTTCTTGCGCAGCTCCAGGAATTCCTCGATGTCCAGGTGCCAGGTTTCCAGGTAAGCACAGACCGCACCCTTGCGCTTGCCGCCCTGGTTGACTGCCACGGCGGTGTCGTTGACGACTTTCAGGAAAGGCACGACGCCTTGCGATTCGCCGTTGGTGCCCTTGATGTGGGCGCCCATGGCGCGCACCGGCGTCCAGTCGTTGCCCAGGCCGCCGGCGAATTTGGACAGCAGGGCGTTTTCCTTGATGGCGTCGTAGATGCCGCCCAGGTCGTCGGCCACGGTGGTCAGGTAGCAGGACGACAGTTGCGAGCGCAGGGTTCCGGCATTGAACAAGGTTGGCGTGCTCGACATGAAGTCAAACGACGACAGGATTTCATAGAACTCGATGGCACGCTCTTCGCGATTTTTTTCGTTCAGCGACAGGCCCATGGCCACGCGCATGAAGAACGCCTGCGGCAGCTCGATGCGCTGCTTGCGCACATGCAAAAAGTAGCGGTCGAACAGGGTTTGCAGACCCAGATAGTCAAATTGCAGATCGCGCTCGGGCTTGAGCGCTGCGCCCAGGCGGACGAGGTCGAACTGCTGGAGTTTTTCGTCGAGCAGCTCGTTCTTGATGCCCTTGGCGATGAACTCCGGGAAATAGCTGACATAGCGCGTGACCATGGCTTCTTGGTTGACCTCCTCGCCCAGCACTTCCCGGCGGATGGTGTGCATCAGCAGCCGTGCGGTGGCATAGGTGTAGTCAGGGTCTTTTTCAATCAACGTGCGCGCGGCCAGGATGGACGCCTTGTAGACCTCGTCAATCGGCACGCCGTCGTAGAGGTTGCGCATGGTTTCCTGCACGATGGGCTCCGGCTTGACATCGGCGCCCAAGTTGGCGCAGGCCGCCTCAATCAGTGCCTGCAGGTTGCGCAGGTCAAGCGCCACCTTTTTGCCGCCATCCATCACATGCAGCTGGGGCGTGGCCGGCGCCTTCGCCTGGAGCTGCCTGGCGCGTTCCTGGTTGTGCTTTTCACGGTAGAGCACATAGGCGCGGGCGATCTCGTGGTGGCCGCCGCGCATCAGGCCGAGTTCGACCTGGTCCTGCACGTCCTCGATGTGGAAGGTGCCGCCGCCGGGGCGTGAACGCATCAGGCCACGCACCACCGCCTGGGTCAGGCTGTCAACCGTTTCACGCACGCTGGCCGAGGCCGCGCCCTGGGTACCATGCACCGCCAGAAAAGCCTTCATCATCGCAACTGCGATTTTGTGCGGCTCGAACGCCACCACCGACCCATTGCGGCGGATGATCTGGTAATTGGCGAGCGCGGTTGCCGCTGAAGGGGTGATGCTGGCTGCAGGACCAGATGAAAGTGGCATGGCATAGGCTGCTGTTTGCATTGATTTCCTCTTGTGATTTGTTGTGTTGGACAACGGGTACGTTTGAGTCAGGGTGAATTCGGCGCTGTAACGATCAGCTTGGGCCGTGAGCTGGTTTTCTCTCACGGAGCAGCCGGATCACATCAATCTGATAGTGATTGGACACTATAGCTAGGGGCTAATGCTGGTGCAACCACTACATGTAGTGTATCGCTGGCTTGAACTGCTGCTGGTCTGGGTGCGTTATTTTATTGGTTTCATGGCGGTTTCACGACAGTGCGTGTTGCCAGATCGGCGCCAGAGCTTGAACCACTCAGGCCTTGCAAAGGCAAACAAAGCCTGGGCGCGGCCTGCCGCGGGTTTTGGTCTGCAAACGCTTGCAGACAGCGGATTTGCGAACTCAGTGGGGCAGATCGAGACGTTGAAATGCCGAAAATTGATATGGCGAAAAAAGAACTTTTTCAGATTCGCGGCGGAAAGTACCGGTCTGGCAAAGCCAATGAATTTTGTAACAAAAGCCAGTCAAAACCTGGTCCCGGATCAAGTTTTCGGCCAGGCGCAATGTGTTCATGGCCGGCAATGTGTTCAATTGGCCAGGCCTGAAGGAGTGCAGCGCACAGGCCGGCCAGAGTTTCGTACTGCAGCGCTTCAAATGCACTGCCCTCAAGGCCTTCAAGCTCAATGCCTATCGAATCGTCGTTGCACTGGCCTCGCCCCCGGTAGGCAGATGCGCCGGCATGCCAGGCACGGTCACCGCAGGCGACGAACTGCCACAGCGCACCGTTGCGGGCAATGAAAAAATGCGCCGATACCTGCAGGCCGCGCAAGCCCTGGAAATAGGGGTGCGCGTCCCAGTCCAGCTGATTGGTGAACAGCCGCTGCACATTGCCATTGCCAAATTCTCCAGGCGGCAGGCTGATGGAATGAAGCACGACCAGGTCAATCAGGGCGCTGGCCGGGCGCGGGCCGAAGTTGGGCGATGCCAGAGCTCTGGCATGGCGATACCAGCCATCCCGCCAAAGCACGGCATTGGCTGGCGAGGCGGCCTGCTCAGGCAAGGTCATCAAGCGTGTCGGCACTTTCGTCGGCGCCCGGCGTCACGATGCCCAGCCGGGCAATGCGGTAGCGTATCTGGCGCAGGCTCATGCCCAGCTTGGTGGCTGCGGCGGTGCGGTTAAAGCCGGTTTCCTGCAGCACCCTTGTCAGAATGTTGCGTTCTTGCTGATCCAGGAAAATTTGCAGGTTCTCTGGAATCACGACGGGCGCTTCCGGCGGCGTATCAAGGCAAAGAAGGCTGTCTTCGCCCAGCGCCACTACGCGGTGCAGAATGTTTTCAAGCTCCCGCACATTGCCATTCAGGGGCAGCGAGCGCAGCTGGGCCATCACGGCAGGGTTCAGCTCGGGCAGCGCCAGGCCTGACTCCTGGCAGATTCTGGCCAGCAGGGCATGGCACAGCGCCGGCAGGTCGTCCAATCGCTCGCGCAGCGCCGGCACCACGATCTCGATCACATTGAGCCGGTAGTACAGGTCCTGGCGAAAGCTGCCGGCCTCGACACCGGCTGCCAGATCCTTGTGGGTGGCACTGACGATCCGGACATCGACCATGTCTTCCTGCGGCGAGCCCAGAGGCCGCACGACGCGTTCCTGGATCGCCCGCAGCAGCTTGGATTGCATCGCCAGCGGCAGGTCGCCGATCTCGTCGAGAAACAGCGTTCCGCCTTTGGCCGCCTGAAAGTAGCCCTGCCGGTCCTGCATCGAGCCGGTGTAGGCGCCTTTTCGGGCGCCGAAGAATTCGGCCTCCAGCAGGTTTTCGGGAATTGCGCTGCAGTTGACCGCCACGAACGGGCTGGCGGCGCGGTGGCTGCAGCCATGCACCGCGCGCGCCACCAGTTCCTTGCCAGTGCCCGATTCGCCTCGTATCAGAACCGGCGCCATGCTGCCGGCGACCTTGATGATGCGCGACTTGACCGCCCGCATCACCGCCGATTCACCCACCAGGCGCTGCAGTATCGCGGCAGAACCTGCTGCACCGACGGAGGCCGCTTGGCCGGCTGCCCTGGCAGGCGCCCCGGCGCCGGCAAGCGCTGTGCGCGCATCGCCTTTTTTAGCGGCGGCAGCGAGGCACAGATTTTGGGTTTCGTTGACAGCCGACGCCACGACCGTGCGGAACTGCTTGAGATCAACCGGTTTGGTCAGGTAGTCAAAGGCGCCAGCCTTGAGCGCTTCCACCGCGTTTTCAGCCGAGCCATGCGCCGTGATGACGATGCAGCGCTCCGCGCGCTGCTGGGCGGTCAGGTCGCGCAGCAGTTCAAGGCCCAGGCCGTCGGGCAGGCGCATGTCGGTGATGACCGCGTCAAAGCGATGCGCCTGGAGCTGTTCGCGGGCATGCAGCAGATCGCCGGCGGCTTCCACCCGGTAGCCTTGCCTGAGCAGCGTCAGCTCATACAGGGTGCGCAGGTCCGGCTCGTCATCGATGATGAGGATGCGGGCGGGCTGGGAAGAAAATAATGGCGTTGTCATGAATTCATGGGTTTTTGCAATTCAGGCAAAGACGGAGTCCAGAAAGGATTTTTCAACATTCAGGCGTTGCGAGGATGACCTGAAAATGACGAAAAACTCGTTGCCCTCGACCTCATCGCGCAGCATGCGCTGGTAGCCGATCAGGGCGCCGTAGCGCTCGCACAGTTCGCGGCAGATATAAAGCCCCAGTCCGCTGGAGCGGCTCTCCGACGAGAAAAAAGGCTCGAACAAGTGGCTCTGGACAGTTTCCTCCAGCGGCTGGCCGTCGCTCCAGACCGCCAGTCTGGCCTGACCTGGCGCGACCAGATAAGTGATCACTTCAATCGAGTCCAGCGATCCGCTGGCATAGCGCAAGGCATTGTCCAGCAAATTGACCATCAGGCGGCGCAGATGCTCATCGTCAAATGACACGGTTGCGTGGTCGCTGTCCGTGCTGATGTTCAGCCAGTTCGATGCGCCATTTTGCCTGGCCCAGTCGCTGGCAATGCGCAACACCGCCTCGTCGAGCACAAGGGTGGTGGTCTGCGGTGCCGGGATTTGCTGCTGGGCACGCGAAATGTCGAGCACTTCATCGACGATCTTTGCCAGCCGCAGGGCATTTTGGCCAATCATGCCGGTGAGCTGGCGCTGGCCCGCGTCTGTCAGGTCTTCTTCAAGCAGCGCATTGGCCTGCGAGATGGCAGCCAGCGGGTTCCTGATTTCATGCGCCACCGCCGCCGACATGCGCCCCATGGCGGCCAGTTTCTGGATGCGCAGGCGCGCTTCCATTTCACGCAGGTCTTCCAGAAACATCACGCACAGGCTTTGATCCAGCTCATCCTGCGGGTCTGTCAGGCTGGAGCGCACATGCAGCCTCCTGGCATTCAGGCTGGGATGGGCAAGGCTGAGATTGGCTTCCTGCGCGCACTCCATGGCAAAGGTCTGCTGCATCAGCTCGCTCAAGGGCTGCAGGGCGGCCTGCGCCGCCAACTCGAACGGTGCGTGCAGCAGCAGGTCCTCCGAGGCCAGCAGGCGCTGGGCAGCCGGATTGGCCGAGCGCACCATGCCGCTGGCATCGATCACCAGCACGCCGTCGGCCAGCGAGGCAATCACCAGCTCATTGACCTTGATCTGCATGCGCGCGGCGGACTGGTTTTTTTTCACCAGTTGCTCTTCCTGCGCCAGCCGCAGCGCCAGCTGGTTGGCCAGCAAGGCCACCAGAAAAAACCCGGAGCCGCTCAGCCCCGCCTGCAGGAAACGCGCGCTGAACTCGCCGCCGCCATGCACCGACACCCAGGCGGCATCAGCCAGCAGCAGCAAGGTGACGCTGGCCGCCGTGCCCGATGCCAGCAAGATCGGCCCCAGCACCGAAGCCAGCAGCACCGGCAGTGCAAACAAAGGGGTGTAATTGACGCCGCTGGCCTGGAAAAAGTTGAGCAGCGAAAAAGCCATCACATCCACGCCAATGGTGAAGAGCCACTGGGTGTCAAAGCTGCTGCGGTGCGGGCGCGGATGCGCCCACAGCCGTACCGCCAGGGTGGCGCCCAGATAGCCGATGCACAAGGCCAGCGATCCGTAATTGCCGATTTTTCCGAGCGCCTGGAAGGCAATTTGCAAAATCACCAGCACCACCGCAATGGTGACGCGGGCACTCATGAACACCAGCCACAGGCGTTCAAAGGCGCCCTGAGCGGGTTCCGCGCCCCAGGCGCTGGTCATTTTTGCGACAGTGGCTCGCCAGGATGCGGCGGGCGGCTTCATCGGTCCCCGGCCTCGCGGCGATGCGCTTCGCTGCAGTAAAAGCCGTCGCCGCCGATCAGCGCTTCGGAGCGGGGCAGATGCACCTGGCAGACCTCGCATGCCACGATTTCAGTAATGCCGGCAGCTGGCGTCGCCTTGGCCCGTGGCGCTGCCGCATCTTTTTTGGCCTGCCGGTTGTGCCGCCAGACCCAGAACACCACCAGCACGAAGGTGATGACCAACAGGTATTTCATGCGCGCCTCAAGATGACTTCAAGCACGAAGCGCGAGCCGGCATAGCTCAGCAGCAGCAAGCCGGCGCCCAGGTAGAGCACGCGAACCGCCTTCAGGCCGCGCCAGCCGAGCCGGGCCCGGCCGATCAGCAGGCAGGCGAAGGCGGCCCAGGCCAGCAGCGAAAAAGTCGTCTTGTGGTCCCACTTCCAGCCCAGGCCTACACCATAGAGGGTTTCGGCAAATCCCCAGCCCGCCAGCAAGGTGGCCGACAGCAATACGAAACCGGCTTCGACAAAGCGAAAGGTCAGGCGTTCGAGTGTCAGCAGCGGAACGCCGGCATCGTTTTGTTCGGCCTGCCGCATGGCCCGCTCGGCCCGGATCATCAGCCAGCCATGCAC
>JAQGNK010000179.1 GCA_028291905.1 Polaromonas sp. | reverse complement strand
CTGTATCTACAACGCGATGCCGTTGGCGGGTGTTCAAGCGCTGGTGAGCTATCTGCAAGAATTTGAACAAAAACAAGCCTGACATGAATGCCAACCTTGCTGATTTGCGCATCCAGATCGATTCACTAGACCGGAAACTGCTGACTCTGCTCAACCAGCGAGCCTTGCTTGCCGAGAAGGTTGGAGAAGTCAAAAAACGGGAGGGAACTCCTTTTTTCAGACCCGACCGGGTTGCCCAGGTGATCGAACATATTCAGCAGATCAACACAGGGCCGCTCAAGAACGAGCATGTGGCAGCGGTCTGGCGTGAAATCATGTCAGCGTGCCTGTCCCTTGAATCTCCAGTCAGAGTAGCTTACCTGGGGCCGGCCGGCACCTTCAGCGAACAGGCAACTCTGCAGTTCTTTGGCGCCAGCATTGAGCATGTGCCCTGCGCCAGCATTGATGAAGTATTTCGTGCAACTGCCGCGGGTAGCGCAAGTTATGGCGTTGTGCCGGTTGAGAACTCTACCGAGGGTGTGGTTTCACGCTCCCTTGATCTGCTGCTCAACTCGCCGCTTCACATCGTGGGGGAACTCAGCCTGATGGTGCGGCACAACCTGCTGCGACTATCGGATTCGCTTGACGATATCGAGGCCGTGTTTGCCCATCCGCAGGCGCTCGCGCAATGCCAGGACTGGTTGACAACCCATCTACCGCATGTTGAGCGCCGTGCCGCTTCGAGCAATGCCGAAGGCGCACGCCTAGCTACTACCAACCCTGCCTGGGCAGGCATTGCCAGCGACCGCGCTGCAACGCAGTTCTCACTGCACACTGCGGCACATGCCATTCAGGACGATGCCTTCAACCGCACCCGGTTTGCGGTAATTTGTCTGCCCAAAACACTGCCTGCCCCGCCCTCATCCGGGAAGGACTGCACCAGCTTGGTGGTTTCGGTGCCCAACCGTCCGGGTGCAGTCCATGACATTCTTGTGCCGCTGAAGACTCATGGGGTTTCCATGACCAGGTTTGAATCGCGTCCAGCCCGCTCAGGCCAATGGGAATACTATTTTTATATAGACCTTCAAGGCCATCCTTCGCAATCGCATGTCAAGGCTGCACTTGATGATCTGCAGCAGCTTTGTGCTTTTTACAAAGTTCTCGGCACCTACCCGCTTAGCGACTGATACGAAAATCACAGCCAGATGAAGAGACTACAAAAACTACAGGTTCCCGTCATGTTCGAACAACTAGGTCTCATTGGCTGTGGCCTCATGGGCAGTTCCTTTGCCCTCGCACTCAAGCGCGCAGGGCTGGTCAAGCGCGTCGTCGGCTACAGCAAGTCGCCCTCGACCACCGAGCGCGCTCGCCAGATGGGTGTCATTGATGTAGAGGCGCCTTCAGCGCTTTTAGCTGTCTCGGGCGCCGATATCGTCTTGCTTGCCATACCGGTGGCAGCCACGGAAGCAGCTTTCAAAGCCATCCGTCATCTTGTCGGCCCCAACACGCTGGTGATGGATGTAGGTTCCACCAAGCGCGATGTCGTGGAGGCTGCGCGCAATGCACTGCGTGAACACTTTGGCTCTTTCGTGCCCTGCCATCCGATTGCTGGCAAGGAGGTTTCGGGTGTTGAACATGCGGATGTGGACCTTTACGCCGGCAAGCAGGTCATCCTGACACCCGTCGAGGGCACTTTTGCCAGCCAGCTGCAAAAAGCAACAGCTGTATGGACGGCATTGGGGTGCCATGTGGTCCAGATGTCTCCCCAGGCGCATGATGCGGCTTATGCTGCTGTCAGCCACCTGCCCCATCTGATCGCTTTTGCACTGATCAACGGCATCCAGTCACAGCCGGATGGCAAGAACTACATGACACTGGCTGGAACCGGCTTTCGGGATTTCACCAGAATCGCAGCCAGCGACCCGCAAATGTGGCGAGACATTCTGATTGCGAATCGTGAAGAGCTGCTGGTGCAGTCAGCAATTTTTCAGCAAGCACTGCAATTTCTTGAACAACTGATTTCCACTGGCAACAGTGATGCGCTTGAATCCCTGATTGGACAAGCGAGTGAGACCCGCGCCAACTGGCGCGTGTTCTCACAAAAATCCAACAAATAGACCATTGACTCATGTTTGATATCGAGTATTTGGATATTCCACCGCTGGCCAGAGCAGGCGGCACGGTTCGCCTGCCGGGCTCCAAAAGCATTTCCAATCGTGTGCTGCTGCTGGCGGCATTGAGCCATGGCGAAACTACTGTCCATGATTTGCTGGCGTCCGACGACACCGCCGTCATGTTGGCCGCGCTGAAGCAGTTGGGCTGCACAGTGGTTCAAACAGGCGACACGGCCGTGATTGGCGGACTGGGCGGCCAGCTCGTCCAGCGCCAGGCCGCGCTTTTCATGGGCAATGCGGGCACAGCCATGCGGCCTCTGACGGCAGCACTGGCCTTGCTGGGCGGCGACTTCGAGTTGTCGGGTGTGCCGCGCATGCATGAAAGGCCGATTGGTGATCTGGTGGATGCGCTCAGGCAGCTGGGCTGCTCAATAGATTACCTCGGCAATGAAGGTTTTCCGCCTTTGCGCCTGCGTCCGGGCCAGCTCAAGCTTGACCAACCTATCCAGATACGCGGCGATGTTTCAAGCCAGTTCCTGACAGCGCTGTTGATGGCATTGCCTTTGGTGGCCTGCAATGCCATCTGTATTGAAGTGGTTGGCGAGCTGATTTCACGCCCCTACATCGAGATCACGCTCAAACTGCTCCAGCGCTTTGGCATCCAGATCGAGCGGGACGGATGGCATCGTTTCACGATTCCTGCAGGTAGTCAGTACCAGTCGCCGGGTGAAATCCATGTGGAAGGCGATGCCTCCTCTGCTAGTTATTTCATAGCGCTTGGCGCAATAGCAACATGCGCTAGCGGCATGAATGGCATAAAAATTATGGGTGTTGGCGCCGAGTCCATTCAAGGCGACATCCGTTTTATCGAGGTTGCCCGCATGATGGGAGCGCGCATCGAAAACACGGCCAATTCACTGCATGTTTCGCGCGGCGCCTGGCCGCTCAGGGCTATTGACCTGGACTGCAACCATATCCCAGATGCAGCCATGACGCTGGCGGTCATGGCGCTTTATGCTGATGGCACCACGGTGCTGCGCAATATCGCCAGCTGGCGGGTGAAAGAAACCGACCGTATCGCCGCCATGGCCTGTGAATTGCAAAAACTGGGTGCCAGCGTCGAGGAAGGCCTGG
>JAQGNK010000160.1 GCA_028291905.1 Polaromonas sp. | reverse complement strand
TCGCCGCAAATCGCCCGGCAATGCACCCGCGCCTTCATCTCCAGCGGCAGCAGCTGCGCTTCGGGCTTGATTTCATGCAGGTATTCGGCAATCGCCAGCGTGTCCCAGACGCGCAGGCCCTGGTGCTCCAGCGACGGCACCAGCATGCTCGACGACAGCAGCAGCATCTCGGCCTTCATGGCCGGGTCATCGAGGGGAATCACCTTTTCGGCGAAGTCCAGCCCCGCCAGCCGGGCCAGCAGCCAGCCGCGCAGGGACCAGGAACCATAGTTTTTACTGCTGATCGTGAGAACGGCTTGGGCCATGGGGCGCTCCTTGTAAACAAAGGGTGAACAGCTGCCTTTTGCAAAGGTTGTGCCAGCCAAGAACCGTCGGCACCGCCTGCCGATGGGCCGGCGCCGCCGTGGCGCGCAAATTGCCTGCACGGTTTCAGGACAAAGCTCCTCCACGATACAGCCTTCCCAATCAGGACAACCCATGCTCTACCAGGCCTATCAAAACCAGTCCGACCTGATGTCGCCGCTTCAGCTGCTGGCCCAGGGCGCCAGCGCCGCCATGTGGTCAAGCAAGGCGCAGGGCAGCCTGCTGCGCAAGTATTCGGCCTCGATGGAAGTGTTCTCCCGCATCCGGCTGACGCACTCGCGCCCGGCCTACAACATCAGCACCGTGAAAGTGGCCGACGTGGAACTGCCGGTGCTAGAAGAAATCATCCTGACCCTGCCGTTCGGCACCCTGCTGCGCTTCAAGAAAGAGGTGCCGCCCGACCAGTTGCCGCACCCGCCGGTGCTGCTGGTGGCGCCGCTGTCGGGCCATTTCGCGACGCTGCTGCGCGAAACCGCCCGCACCCTGCTGCAGGACCACGACGTGTACATCACCGACTGGCACAACGCCCGCGACGTGCCGCTGGGGCGCGGCGCCTTTGCGCTGGACGACTACATCGACCACATGATCCGCTTCCTGCAGACGATGGGGCCGGGCGCGCATGTGGTGGCGGTCTGCCAGCCCTGCGTGGCGGCGCTCGCGGCCACCGCCCTCATGGCCGAGGACGACGACCCGGCCCAGCCGCGCAGCCTGACGCTGATGGCCGGGCCGGTGGACTGCCGGGTCAACCCGACCGGCGTCAACCTGCTGGCCACCAGCAAGCCGATTGAGTGGTTCGAGAAAAACCTCATCAGCCGGGTGCCGCTGCCGCATGCCGGCCACGGGCGGCGGGTGTATCCGGGCTTTGTCCAGCTCAGCGCTTTTTTAAGCATGAATCTGGAGCGGCACAAGAAATCGTTCAAGGACCTGTACCAGCACCTGGTCGAGGGCGACGAGGAAAAGGCCAATGTGATCCGCCTGTTCTATGACGAATACCTGGCGGTGAACGACCTGCCGGCCGAGTTCTACCTGGAAACCGTCGAGAAGGTGTTCCAGACCTACGACCTGCCGCTGGGCAAGCTGGCGTACCGGGGCCGGCTGGTCAGGCCGGCCGCCATCCGCAGGACGGCGCTGATGACCGTCGAGGGCGAGCGCGACGACATCTGCGCCGTCGGCCAGACGGTGGCGGCGCAGGATTTATGCACCAGCGTCCGGCCTTATCTGCGAACCCACCATGTCCAGACCGGCGTGGGCCACTACGGCGTGTTCAGCGGGCGCAAATGGAACCAGCAGATCTACCCGCGCGTGCGGGAGATGATCCATGCGAGCATGGGATGAATTTTTAGTGTTTCAGGCCTGCAGTGCAGGGATTTCATGCGTTGGCAGCTACTGAAACAATAGCAATCAGTCGTGGTCGGCGCCCTCTTCGGCCGGCCAGTCGCGGATGTAGGCCTTGAGCATCTTGTTCTCGAAATTCTGGCTGTCCACCACCGCCTTGGCCACGTCGTAGAAGCTGATCACGCCCATCAGCATCTTGTGGTTCATCACCGGCATGTAGCGCGCATGGCGCTCTAGCATCATGCGGCGCACCTCGTCGATCTCGGTCTCGGGCGTGCAGGTCAGCGGATGGTCGTCCATCGCCTTGCGCACCAGGGTGCGGCCGATCTCGCCGCCGCTGGCGACGATGCACAGGATCACCTCGCGAAAGGTCAGCATGCCGACCAGTTCGCCATGCTCCATGACGACCAGCGAGCCGATGTCCTTCTCGGCCATGATCTCGGTGGCCTTGGCCAGCGGCTCGTCGGGCTGCACGGTGTAGAGCGTGTTGCCCTTGACCCGCAGGATGTCTGAAACTTTCATAAGGGTGATGCTCCTGAATGGTGTTGCCGGCAGCCAGTGCCAGCGTGTTTGTCGAAGGTTCCCGGCCGCCGGGCGGCAGGGTATTCAAGGGTCAAATCGGCTTTGAATATAGCCCACAATCGATGTGGCTGACGGTAACGTTTCACCAGCCGCGCCCCTGAATTTTCAAGCCTGGCGCGCACGCTGGCAAGCCGCTTTCAGCCTCTGCTTTTCCCCACCTGGAGACTCCTTTAATGCCCGGCTATTCCAACCCCGGTTTCGACACCCTGGCGCTGCATGCCGGCGCCGCACCCGACGCAGCCACCGGTGCGCGCGCCGTGCCGATCCACCTGACCACGTCCTTCGTCTTCGAGTCGAGCGACCACGCCGCTAGCCTCTTCAACCTGGAGCGCGCCGGCCACGTCTATTCGCGCATCAGCAACCCGACCAACGCGGTGCTGGAGCAGCGCATCTCGGCGCTCGAAGGCGGCATCGGCGCCATCGCCACCGCCAGCGGCCAGGCCGCGCTGCACCTGGCGATTGCCACGCTGATGGGCGCGGGCTCGCACATCGTCGCCAGCACCGCGCTGTACGGCGGCAGCCAGAATTTGCTGCACTACACGCTGAGCCGCTTCGGCATCGCCACCACGTTTGTCAAGCCCGGCGACCTGGACGGCTGGCGGGCGGCGGTGCAGCCGAACACCAAGCTGTTCTTCGGCGAAACCGTCGGCAATCCGGGCCTGGACGTGCTGGACATCGGCGCCGTGGCCGCCATCGCCCATGACGCCGGCGTGCCGCTGCTGGTCGATTCGACGCTGACCTCGCCCTGGCTCATCAAGCCGTTCCAGCACGGCGCCGACCTGGTCTATCACTCGGCGACCAAGTTCCTGAGCGGCCACGGCACGGTGATCGGCGGGCTGGTGGTCGATGGCGGCAGCTTCGACTGGGACAGATCCGGAAAATTCGCCGAGCTGAGCCAGGCCTACGACGGCTTTCACAACATGGTGTTCACCGAGGAAAGCACCGTCGGCGCCTTCTTGCTGCGCGCCCGCCGCGAGGGCCTGCGCGACTTCGGCGCCTTCATGAGCCCACTCACCGCCTGGCTGATCCTGCAGGGCATCGAGACGCTGGGGCTGCGCATGGCGCGGCACATTAGCAACACCGAAAAGGTGGTTGAATTTTTGGCCAGCCATGCTTTCGTGTCCCGCGTGGGCCATCCGCTGCTTGAATCGCACCCCAGCCATGCGCTGGCCAAAAAGCTGCTGCCGCGCGGCGCCGGCTCGGTGTTCAGCTTCGACCTCAAGGGCGACCGCATGCAGGGCAAGGCCTTTGTCGACGGGCTCAAGGTGTTCAGCCATTTAGCCAATGTCGGCGACTGCCGCAGCCTGGTGATCCACCCGGCCAGCACGACGCATTTCCGCATGAGCGACGAGGCGCTGGCGGGTGCCGGCATCACCCAGGGCACGATACGGCTGTCCATTGGACTGGAAGACCCGGACGACCTGATTGACGACCTCAAGCGCGCGCTCAAGGCTGCTGAAAAGGCGAGTGCCTGATGGAACTCATCGTCAACGGCCACAGCGCCTACTGCTACACCGGCGGCAAGGCTTTCGATGCGGCCCGGCCCACCGTGGTCTTCATCCACGGCGTGCTGAACGACCACAGCGTCTGGGGCCTGCAGAGCCGCTACCTGGCGCACCACGGCTGGAACGTGCTGGCGGTGGACCTGCCCGGCCATTGCCGCAGCAGCGGCGAGGCGCCCTCTTCCGTCGAGGAAGCTGCCGATTTCATCGCCGCCCTGCTCGATGCGGCCGGCGTGCAGCGCGCGGCGCTGGTCGGCCACAGCTGGGGCTCGCTGATCGCACTGGAAACGGCCTCGCGCTTGAAGGAGCGCGTCAGCCACCTAGTGCTGGTCGGCACGGCCTACCCGATGAAGGTATCGCCGGCCCTGCTGGACACTGCCTTGAACCAGCCGATGAAGGCTATCGAGCTGATCAACGTACTGTCGCGCAGCACGCTGGCGCCACCGCCGTCCGGCCTCGGTCCGGGCACCTGGGTGCATGGCGCCAGCCTGGCGCTGGGGCGGCGCGTGCTGGCCAGCAACACCCAGGTCAATGTGTTCCACCTGGGTTTCCAGGCCTGCGATAGCTACGCCAACGGCGAGGCAGCGATGCTGGCCATCACCTGCCCAGTGCTGTTCGTGCTCGGCACGCAGGACCAGATGACGCCTCCAAAGGCCGCGCAGGCGCTGATCGCCACGGCGCGCCAGGCTGGTAACACGGTGAAAGTCGTCATGCTGGAGGTCGGCCACCACCAGATGACCGAGGCGCCGGACGGGACGCTGTTCGCGATCAGGGATTTTCTGGCGGCGTGAACCGTTGTGAGCCGTTCACGCCCCTGGCCAGGCCGGCGCAGGGCTGACGGCCGGCGCCAGCGCTACCGGCGTGCAATCGCCCTGGCTTGCACACGCTGCGGCCCGGCAGCCGGCGCGCTATTTAATTGATAGCTGCTTGCGCAGGCGTTTCCTGCGCTGCAGCCATTTTTGACACCCAATCGTGCAATCTTCGGCCGCCTAAATCCGCCCGAATCCACCGAGCCGAATCCTGCCTTGCCAGCATGGCGCTCAAGCCAACCGGCAGTTTTTGCTACTTAATCCATAGCTGCCTGCGCAGACTCCGCCTGCGCAGGCAGCGTGTTTGATGCTTGAAAGCTGCTTTCTGGTTAAGACGAGCGTGCTTTAGCCTCAACCCAGCACCCGGTTGCCGAGCCGCTCGACGATCAGCTCGTGCAGCGCCTGCGCGGCGACCGACAGGCTGGCACCCTGACGCTGCACCAGGTGCACGCTGCGCCTGAGCGACGGCAGCGGCAAGGGCCGGGTGACCACGGCGCCCTGGAAATGGAACAGCGTCAG
>JAQGNK010000130.1 GCA_028291905.1 Polaromonas sp. | reverse complement strand
GAGCTTTACCCATGGCACCAGCGTCCAGCGCCAGCGCTGGTTTGACGCCGGCCTCAAAAATGGCGTTATCAAGGCGTGCGACACCTTCAGCGCCAAAAACCTGTAAAACCCGCAACCGGCCTGCGGGCTGGCACCGGGTGCATATCGCCTGCGTCGTTTCCGGGATTCGTGCGGCCTCTGCTGAAATGCTCCTTAATTCATAGCTGCTTGCGCAGGCAGACATTGCGCTAGAGCTTTCTTTCATTCTCATCCTGATAAAATCAGGTGCTTAAAATGCCAGGGCTTGCCTGCAGCCGCGCATGATGCGTCGGCTCAGCCCGCTTGAATTTTTCAGGTCTTCCCTTATTGGCGATCCATCCATGAACATACTTCTGACCGGCGGCGCCGGCTATATCGGCAGCCACACCTGCGTGGCGCTCATCGAGGCCGGCTTCACGCCGGTCATCCTCGACAATTTTTCCAACAGCCAGCCGGCCGTGCTGCAACGGCTGGCGCAGATCACCGGCCAAGTCATAGCCTGCGAGACCGGCAATGTGCTCGACACCCCCTGGGTCGAAGACGTGCTGCGCCGCCATGGCATTGCCGCCGTGCTGCATTTCGCGGGCGACAAGGCAGTGGGCGAGAGCGTGGCCCAGCCGCTCAAGTACTACCGCAACAACATCGGCGGCGCGGTCAGTCTGCTCGAAGCGATGCAGGCCGCCGGCTGCAGGACGCTGGTGTTCTCAAGCAGCGCCACGGTCTATGGCGACCCGGCCTCGGTGCCCATCACGGAGGATTTCCCGCGCCGGCACACCAACCCCTACGGCCACACCAAGCTGGTGATCGAGGACATGCTGGCGGCCATGCAGACGACCGAGCCGTCATGGCGGCTTGGGGTGCTGCGCTACTTCAACCCGGTCGGCGCCCACCCCAGTGGCCTGATCGGCGAAGACCCGAGCGGCATTCCCAACAACCTGATGCCTTTCGTGGCCCAGGTGGCCATCGGCAAGCGGCCTTTCCTGAATGTTTATGGCAACGACTATCCGACGCCTGACGGCACTGGCGTGCGCGACTACATCCATGTGCAGGATCTGGCCGAAGGCCATGTGGCCGCGCTGCAGGCGCTGCTGGACCAGGGCAAGAGCTTTACCGTGAACCTGGGCACCGGCCGGGGCAACAGCGTGCTGGAGGTCGTGAAGGCGTTCGAGCAGGCCAGCGGCCGGCCGATTCCCTGCCAGATGGCGCCGCGCCGCGCCGGCGACGTCGCGCAGTGCTATGCCGACCCCGCGCTGGCCAAGACCCTGCTCGGCTGGCAGGCCCAGCATACGTTGGCCGATATGTGCCTGGACACCTGGCGCTGGCAAAGCAGCAACCCGGACGGCTATAAATAATAGTCAAAAAGGCTTCTGGCGCATGCAGTATTTGCGCCGGCAGCTATCAATTCAATAGTATTCAAGCCGTACCGCAGACAGCATGCCCGGCGCACTCGGCTGAGTAACCCGGCTGCCTGGCAGACTCTGCAAGCCAGCCTGCCAGATCAAGCGGCTTATTTCTCGGCGAAACCGTTGAACTGGTAGCCCAGCGACACGCCCAGCACCTTGGCCTTGAAGTCGCCCTTGAGCGCCGACATCTGCCCCACGGTGGTCATCACCGACAGCGACTTGGTCAGCCGGTAGCCGACGCCGGCATTGACCTGGCCCACGAGGCCCTTGCCCACCGCCAGGCCGCCGCCGCCGGCAGCGCCCAGCAGCGCCTCGCCCTCGACAAACCAGCGCTCGGACACCGGCCACTGGCCGCCCGCGCCAAGCTGGCCAGTCATGTAGGCGCCGGCCATGCCCGAATGGGCCGCCAGGCCCTGGCCGGTCAGGAACCAGTTGGGGGTGACGAAGTAGTCAAGCTGCACGCCGAGGTTGTTAACAGACTGGTCTGAAAAGTTGGCGCGCCACTTTGGGTCGTCCTTGAAATAGGTCTGGTTCACCGCCCGCATCCGCAGGGCAGTGGTGTCGAACCCGCCCAGCGAATTCCAGGCGACCGGCTCGGCATTGACGCCCGGCAGGCCGAACTGGTAGTTCAGCTTGAGCGCCACGCTGGTGGCCTTGAAGCTCCGGGAGGGCGCGCGCACGCCGCCGACCGACACTTCGACCGCCGTGCGCCGCGTCAGGTTTTGCTGCAGCGCCACGCCCGCGTCCAGCAGCAGGCCGCCGCCGGTATCAACGCCGCCGCCGCCAGCCGGGCCGGCCGCGACATGCAGCTTGACGGCGGTGCTGCTGGTGAGCGGCAGGCGGTAGCCGGCGCCTCCCAGGATCTGCATGTAGCCGGTGCTCTGCCCACCCATGGCGCCTTCGGCTTCGAGCTTCAAAAACCAGCGGTCATCGAGGTAGGACAGCCATTCGGCGCCCATCAGCTGCATGCTGCGGTGCTGCGGCGTGCCGTCGTCCCGCACCACCGAGGACGGGATGCGGTAGTCGCGCACGACCAGGGCAAATTCCTGCGGCCGGACCGACAGGTCGGCGGATGCGGCGCGCTTGCCGCCGGGCGTGGCGCCGCTCCAGCCATTGCCCAGCAGGCTGTAAAAAGGATATTCGTAAAGCAAATAGGGCTGGGTGCTGCTGATCACGCCCGAAGGAAACCGCACATGGCTGACGCCCAGGCCCAGGTTGCCGTAGCCGCCGGTTTCGTAGGTCACGCCGACATCGCCGCGCAGCATCAGGCCGCCGCCGGCCAGCGTGGCGCCGCCGCGTCCGCCGCCGCCGCCCACGAACAGGCCGGCATGGCCCAGCCACGAAGGGCTCAGGCGCTGCTGCACTTCGCCCGCCAGGCCCAGCGTGATGAAGCCGCCGCGGTTGCCGCGCACGGCGCCATAGGTGCCCAGGCCCAGCTTGACGTTCGAGTTCACATCGAATAGCAGGCTGCCGCCAGCCATGCCCATTTTTTCATTGCCCGGCAGCTTCCAGCTTTCCGTGGTCAGGCGCCAGGTGGTGGGCGTGGGCAGCAGCGTGGACGGGGTATCGGCGGGGATTTGCAGGCCCTGTGCCAGGCCAGCCAGGGGCAGGCCCAGGCCGGTGGCGCACGCGCTGGCAATCGCCAGCATGCGAAAACCCATGGCTGGGTGGCAGGTGCGTTTCATGATGAGGTTCCTCGATGGAAACCCGGCATGCGCAGGTGCTGCCGGGCTGGATTGATGGTGGTGGCACAGACACGGAGTTGAGCCGCACGCCTGTTTTTTGCTTGATACTGGCTTCGCTTTAAGACCCTTCACGCTGCAGTCAATAATTGAAGTTCAATTTCACGCTGGCATGAAGGAACCCGAGTTACGCTTTCATCACAAGATTTTACATATCCCTCTGAATGCAACAGACTTCGCGCAAGCTGGTGTGACCTGGCTGCAACGATGGCAATGTCTGATGGAAACCTCTGGGCCTGCCGGCGATTTTGGTGCAGGCACACGAGGCGCTGAACTGTCCAGCAGGCTAGTGCTCAATGATCTGCGGATTGAGCACTTTGCAAAACATCAAGGCGTTGACGCAGCCTGCCAGGCAACTAGACTGCACCCATGAGCACAAATCTTCTTGGCAGGCGCGAGCGCAACATCGTCGTGGTTGGAGGCTCTGCGGGAGGGCTGCAGGCGCTCGAGCAACTTGTCAGCCATCTACCCGCTGACCTTGATGCGGCGATTTTTGTCGTCCTGCACATTCCATCGCATACGCCGACTGAACTGGACAAGATCGTGGCCCGCAATACCCCATTGCAGGTAAGCCTGGCGCAGGACAAGCAGGCGGTCGAGTCAGGCCGCATCTACATCGCGCCCACCGACCGGCACCTGATGCTGCAGGACGGCCTGCTACGCATCACCCGAGGCCCCAAGGAAGGGCGTTCCCGGCCTTCAATTGATGTGCTGTTTCGCTCGGCTGCGGAGAACTTCGGCCCGCGCGCCGTTGGCGTGGTGCTCAGCGGCATGCTCGATGACGGCACGGCCGGTCTTTGGGCCATCAAGGATCGGCGCGGCATGGCGCTGGTGCAGTCCCCCGAGGAGGCCCTGCATTCCTCCATGCCGCAGAGCTCCATCAGCCACGTCAAGGTGGACATGGTGGCGCCAGTGAAGGAACTGGCCAAGGAGGTGATCACATTGAGCAAACAGACCGTATCCGATCAAGCGCTGCCGGCTGGTTCGAAGCAGCATTTTGTCGAGAACCGCATCTCGATGGAAGGAAACGGACTGCGACTGGGCGTGATGAAACTGGGCGCGGTGTCAAAGTACACCTGCCCTGACTGCCATGGCGTGCTGGTGCAGATCGAGGAGGGCTCCATCGTACGGTTTCGCTGCCATACCGGCCACGCTTTCTCCCTGCAGACCTTGCTGGCCGAGGTCAACGGCTCGATTGACAAGGGCCTGTGGGACACCTTGAGGGCGGTTGAGGAGCGCATCATGCTGCTGCGCCAAATGGCCGGACTTGCTGAAACCGCAGGGCGAAAGGAAGCCGCCGCACAGTGGGAGGCCCAGGCCGACGAAGCCGATGAGCGAGTCGAGGTTTTGCGCGAACTCGTTCTTGATGGCCGGTTTTTAGGGCACTTTCCCGAGGCATGAGCAAACGGCAGGGCAGCAGAACTTTCCCTGAGCAGCTGCAGCCGCTGAGTGCGTAGGGCGGATCAGAAGGCAGGGCGTTTGGATATTCCTCTCGTTCCTGCCTGGGCCTGTTGAATTCCAACCCTGCAGACACAAAAAGCGGCCTAACTGGGTAGCCGCATTGGGGATTGCCATGCAAAGCATGCCCACACAAACTCAGCCGATGAGCCAAAAGAAAAGCCTTGCCCTGGGTGGGCAGCCACCTGCGTTTTCCGCTTCAGCCAAGCGCCGGGCTGCTGCTGTGCGACAGCAAGCGTTTTCCATGCTGCCCGAATCGTTGCAAAGGCTCGATGCCGACAGGGCTCGCCGAATTGCTCTTGAATGCATCAAGGCGACAAGAAAACTGGCCTGGGTGGATCACTGGTTCAAGCGTGCCACCGTAGCGGTCAAGGACTTCTCAACCACGAGTTTTATCGACAGGAGTGAAACGCTGGTGCCTGCCATGGATGACCTGGAAGGCGACTTGCTGCGCTTGCGCGCCGAAATCCTGAACATGGTGAACAGCCTGGAGGCGCTAGGCGGCCCGGATGCCGCGCTGATCCGCGACACCTTGCGCCTGTCGGTGCGAGCGAATGCTGACTTGTTCGAGTCGGTCCAGGCGTTCAAGTGGGCTGTGATGGAGCACGACTATCAGGCCGACCTGCTTGCCGGGCTCATCGCTGAGTCCTTTGGGGTGCTGGAAGACCTTCTTGCCCGGCTTAAGGGCTAGAGCACCTTTATTTTGGCCAACAAGCAATTTTTTAACATCAAAAAGCCCTCTGGCGAAGGTGGATAGTGCGCTATGTGCTACGAATTTAGTAGCGGTCAGATTGTTGGTGTTGAAAGCCAGAAGGACGTCGCCCTAGCCTGGCTTGAATGCGATTTACTTGGGTCTGCTGTCTGTGCCGGAGTCCGCATTACCTTGCACCGTGAATCCAATCAATCGCGCAACCACGGCGGCCAGATAGATCAGGCCAACAAACATTTCCACACTGGCCAAGGCACGCGCATGGGCAGTCAGGGGAATCACATCGCCAATGCCGGTGCTTGAAAGCAGTGCAAAACTCAGGTAGTTCAACTGGGTCCAGGTCCGGGGCTCCAGTGGATTGACTGCCGCTGCGAATGTGCCGGGCTGAAGCGTTTGGATGAGAACGAAGAGGTGGGTGAAACCCCAGGCCAGCAAGGTGAAGGTGGCGCCTGCCGCAAACAGCTCGTCGGTCGATGCATGGCGATCTTCCGTCATATAGGCAATCAGGCTTCCCGCCGCGTAAAAGTAGAACACCGCCTCCAGCGCCGAGGACCATGGCAAAAGCTCGCGCATGCCATATGCCATCTGTAACACCAGCAGCACAATAACAGGACCGGCAATGCCGGCGCTAACCCAGGCCAGGCCGGGTGTACGCCTGACCATGCCGGTGGTGATGCCCAGCACCACGATGCCAAACACATTGAAGCCAACGTGCCCGGCTTCTGTATTTTCGATAAAGGGATACAGCAGCATGCCCAGGAGCTGGACCACCAGCAAGATGGCCGATGGGTGCCGCCTTGTATGAAGTAGCAGGCGCAGGTAATTGATGGTTTTAAGTTTTGGCATGGGCTTGGTTTTTTAAAGTGCTACGCGGTACTTCCATCTCTAGTGGGTGGCTTGGCTTGCAGCTGGCAACGCGTGCCGGCGCAGCCATGGGCGGCACTGAACCTGAAAATATCATCGCCTGATTTGCATACCTGCCCAAGCCCAAGAAAAAAGGTTCACTACTATTTTCATAGCAATGAACCCTTGTCTGTATTGGTGCCGGAGAGATGAATCGAACACCCGACCTTCTCATTACGAATGAGCTGCTCTACCGACTGAGCTACACCGGCTTAAGCCCGCAATTATAGCCCGGAGTGATAGGCGGTGACCCGCTCCACCTCGTTTTTAGAGCCCAGCATCACGCTGACGCGCTCATGCAGTTTGGTGGGCGCGATGTCCAGGATGCGCTGCCTGCCGTTGGTGGCGGCACCACCGGCCTGCTCGACCAGCCAGCTCATCGGATTGGCTTCATACATCAGCCGCAGCTTGCCGGCCTTGTCGGGTTCGCGTTTGTCCCACGGGTACAGGAAAATGCCGCCGCGGCACAGAATGCGATGCACGTCGGCCACCATGGCCGCCACCCAGCGCATGTTGAAATCCTTGCCGCGCGGGCCTTCCTTGCCTTGCAGGCATTCGTCGATGTAGCGCTTGACCGGCTCGTCCCAGTGCCGCGTGTTGCTCATGTTGATGGCAAATTCCTGGGTGTCTTGCGGAATCTGCACGTTTTCTTGCGTCAGCACGAACGAGCCCTGCTCGTGGTCCAGCGTGAACATGGCTACGCCATCGCCCACGGTGAGCACTAGGGTAGTTTGCGGCCCATAAACGCAATAGCCGGCGGCGACTTGCTGGTTGCCGGGCTGCAGGAAGTCGCTTTCCGCCACGGCCGCGTCACCCTCCGGCTTTTTGAGCACGCTGAAAATGGTGCCGATGCTGACGTTGATGTCAATGTTGCTGGAGCCGTCGAGCGGGTCGAACATCAGCAGGTACTCGCCCTGCGGATAGCGGTTGGGCACCACGTAGATGCTGTCCATTTCCTCGGACGCCATGGCCGCCAGGTGGCCGCCCCATTCGTTGGCCTCGATCAGCACCTCATTGGCAATGATGTCGAGCTTTTTCTGGATTTCGCCCTGCACGTTTTCGCTGCCCGCCGTGCCCATCGCATCGCCCAGCGCGCCTTTGTGCACGGCCCGGCTGATGTTCTTGCAGGCCCTGGCCACCACTTCGAGCAGCAGCCGCAGCTCGGGCGGAATATGGCCGGCAATGCGCTGCTGCTCGACCAGGTAGCGCGTCAGGGAAATTTTTTGGGACATCGGAAAACTCCAGTGAATCGGGAAGGAAGCCTGCCCTTTGCCGGCAGGCTTGAGGGGTGGGTGTGCCTGGCTTATTGCGCCAGGGCGCGGGTCACCACTTCATGCGTGTCCTTGCTCAGGTCGCCCCGGGCGGCAACCCGTGCGATGGCCTGGCGCGCATGGTCGCGGTAGGGCGCGGCGAGCTTGCTCCAGCGGTCCAGCGCGCGCGCCAGCCGGGCGGCAACCTGCGGGTTGATGGCGTCCAGCTCGATCACGCGCTCGCTCCAGAACTGGTAGCCGGCGCCATCGAGGCGGTGGAATCCGGCCGGATTGCCCTGGCAGAAGGCGCCGATGACGCTGCGGGCGCGATTCGGGTTCTTCAGGCTGAAGTCGGCATGCTTCATCAGCTGCCTGACCACCGGCAGCGCATTGCCGCCTCGATCCGGCGCCCCGGCCTGCAGGCTGAACCATTTGTCGATGACCAGCGCCTCGTCCTTGAACATGGCATGAAACAGCGCCAATCCCTGCGCCGCCAGCGGATGGCCGCCCGACACCAGGGCCGCCAGGGCGTTGAAGCGGTCGGTCATGTTGCCGGCCTCCTTGAAGCGCTGCAGGGTCTTGCCGGGCCACACTGCATCGCCGCTGGCCTGGGCGGCCAGGCACAGATGCGTCAGCGCCATGCCGGCCAGCGCCCGCCGGCCGCTCGACACCGGATCGGGGGTGTAGGCGCCGGTGTCGCTGTTGGCTTCATAGACCGCCTGCCAGTCGGCCTGAAGCGCGGTGGCGAGCTGCAGGCGCATGGCTTCGCGCACGCTGTGGATGTGCTGCGGATCGACCACGTCGAGCTGCTCAGCGAGGTAGGTTTCGGACGGCAGCGTCAGCACCAGCTCCTTGAAGGCAGCGTCGAGCACCGGGTGGTGCAGCACTTCGCGCATGGCGCTTAAATAAGCATCATTTAGCACGTTGGCGCAGGTATTGTCTGCGCTGCCAGCTATTGATTTAATAGCGCTGATGGCGCTGCGAACGGCCAGCCGCTGGCCGGCTTCCCAGCGGTTGAACGGGTCGCTGTCGTGCGCCAGCAGGTGCAGCAGCTGAGCGTCGCTGTAGTCGAAGGTCAAGACCACCGGCGCGGTGAAGCCGCGCAGGATGGAGGGCACCGGCTCGGCGTCGATATTGGCGAAGGTGAAGGATTCGCTCTCCTGCGTCAGCACGACGGTGCGGTTTCCTTGAGCGGCAGCTGATTCGCCGGCCAGCTGCAGCGGCAGGTCTTGCCCGTCGGCGCCCAGCAGCCCCAGGCTGACCGGAATGACGAACGGCTGCTTGACCGGCTGGCCCGGCGTGGGCGCACAGCTTTGCGACAGTGTGAGGGTGTAGCTGCGGTCCTCGGCGTCATACCGGCCTTCGGCCTGCAGGCGCGGCGTGCCCGCTTGGCTGTACCAGCGCTTGAATTGCGGCAGCAGGCGCGCCAGGTCGGAGGCCGGGTTGGCATCGGCAATCGCCTGGGCAAATTCGTCGCAGGTCACGGCATGGCCGTCGTGGCGCTCGAAATACAGCGCCATGCCCATGGCGAAACCTTCCCGGCCGACCAGCGTCTGCATCATGCGGACAACCTCGGCACCTTTTTCGTAAATCGTGACGGTGTAGAAATTGCTGATCTCGATGTAGCTGTCGGGCCGCACCGGATGCGCCATCGGGCCGGCGTCTTCGGGGAACTGGGCGGTGCGCAGCACGCGCACGTCCTCGATCCGCTTGACGGCCCTGGCCGATGCTTCCGCGCACAAGTCCTGCGAGAACTCCTGGTCGCGGAACACCGTCAGGCCTTCTTTCAGGCTGAGCTGGAACCAGTCGCGGCAGGTGATGCGGTTGCCAGTCCAGTTGTGGAAATACTCATGGCCAACAACGCTTTCGATGTTGGAGAAGTCCGCATCGGTCGCGGTGGACTGATTCGCCAGCACATACTTGGTGTTGAAGATGTTCAGGCCCTTGTTTTCCATGGCGCCCATGTTGAAGTCGCTGGTGGCGACGATCATGAAACGCTCCAGGTCCAGGCTCAGGCCGAAGCGCGCCTCGTCCCAGGCGACCGAATGCATCAGCGAGACCATCGCATGCTCGGTCTTGTCGAGATCGCCGGGGCGCACATAGACCTGCAGCAGATGGTCCTTGCCGGCGCGCGACGTGATGCGCTGCTCCCTGGCCACCAGCTGGCCGGCCACCAGCGCGAACAGGTAGCTCGGCTTGCGGTGCGGATCGGCCCACTTGGCGAAATGCCGCTTGCCGTTCACACCGTCTTCCAGCGGGCCGTGGGCGACCAGGTTGCCGTTGGACAGCAGCACCGGGTATTTCGTCTTGTCGGCGCGGAGCATCACGGTGTAGGTCGCCATCACGTCCGGGCGGTCCAGGAAGTAGGTGATGCGCCGGAAACCCTCGGCTTCGCACTGGGTGAAGAACGAGTCGTTGCTGACGTACAGGCCCATCAGCTTGGTGTTTTTGGCGGGGCAGGTGGTGGTGAAGATTTCCAGCTCGAAGGCGTCGGGCAGGTTGTCGAGCACCAGCTGGCTGCCTTCCATCCGGAAGGTGGTGCCTTGTCCGTTGACCAGCACCCGCGCCAGGTTGATGTCCTCGCCGTCGAGCTTGAGCGGCTGCAGCGGCACGTCCGGGTTGCGGCGCAGGGTCATCTTGTTGAGGACACGTGTTTTCACCGGGTCCAGGTCGAAGCACAGATCGACGGTGTCGATCCAGTAGGCGGGGGCCAGGTAGTCGGCGCGGTTGATGACCACGGCGGCGCCGGGTCCAGTTCCGTCAAGCATTTGCAGCATGGAGGGTTCCTAAAACATCGAAAAAATTCAAAACACAGCCAGGGCGGCCCGCCATCAGACGCCTTGCTTGAGCGACGCTTCGATGAACGGGTCCAGGTCGCCGTCGAGCACTTTTTGGGTGGCCGAGGTTTCGTAGTTGGTGCGCAGGTCCTTGATGCGGCTGTTGTCCAGCACGTAGCTGCGAATCTGGTGGCCCCAGCCCACGTCGGTCTTGGTGTCCTCTAACTTTTGCTGGGCTTCCTGCTGTTTGCGCAACTCGAAGTCATACAGGCGCGAGCGCAGGCGCTTCCAGGCCACGTCGCGGTTGCTGTGCTGGCTACGCCCATCCTGGCACTGCACCACGATGCCGGTCGGCATGTGCGTCAGGCGCACGGCCGAGTCGGTCTTGTTGATGTGCTGGCCGCCCGCGCCGCTGGCCCGGAAGGTATCGACCCGCACATCCGACGGGTTGATCTCGATTTCGATGGAGTCGTCGATCTCGGGATAGACAAACACCGAGGCGAACGAGGTGTGGCGCCCGCCCGAGGAGTCGAACGGCGACTTGCGCACCAGCCGGTGCACGCCGGTTTCGGTGCGCAGCAGGCCGAAGGCGTATTCGCCCTCGATCTTGATGGTCGCGCCCTTGATGCCGGCGGTGTCGCCCGGTGTCTCATCTTCAATCGTGGTCTTGAAGCCCTTGCGCTCGGCATACTTGAGGTACTGGCGCAGCAGCATGCTGGCCCAGTCGCAGGCTTCAGTGCCGCCGGCGCCGGCCTGGATGTCCAGGAAGCAGGGCAGCGGGTCGGCCGGGTTGTTGAACATCCGGCGAAATTCCATTTTCTCGACCTCGGCGGCGACCTGGGCGGCTTCGCCTTCGATGGCGCGCATGCCGGCCTCGTCGCCGTCGTCCTTGGACATCTCGAACAGCTCGGTGTTGTCCGCCAGTTCCTGCTCCAGCCGGTCGAGGATGAGCACCACGTCTTCAAGCGACTTTTTCTCGCGGCCGAGTTCCTGGGCGCGCTTGGGGTTGTCCCAGACCTTCGGGTCTTCGAGCGCGGCGTTGACTTCGTTCAGTTTTCGGGCTTTGGCAGGGTAGTCAAAGATACCCCCTGAGTTCATTGACCCGGTTGCTGAGGTCCTCGATGCGGTTGGCGATGAGGTTGATGTGTTCTGCGTCCATGAGAAAAGTCCTGTGATGATGTGCTCAGTTCAATCGGCCATTTTCTCATGCTCATGCGCCTTGCTGGACCTCAGCAGGTGAATGAGCCTGTCATAGGGCAGCTGCGGCCGGTGGGGCCAGTGGCAGGGCTACCCTGAAGTTGCAGCCTTTTCCCGGCTGGCTCACCAGCTCCAGGGTGCCGCCATGCACCTGCACCAGCTGCCGGCTGATGTACAGGCCCATGCTGAAGACGCCCAGGCCGGCGCTGCGCGGGCTGCGTTCGAACTGCTCGAAAACATGTGCCTGTTCAGCCAGTGAAATGCCCTTGCCCTGGTCAAGCACCTCGATCAGTGCGCCGGCCGGCAGGCTGCTCAGGCGAATCTCCACGGGTTTGCCCGCGCCGTGACGCAAGGCATTGCCCAGCAGGTTGACGATGACCTGCTGAATGCGGAATTCGTCCCAATGACCCTGAATCGGCGCTTCGGCATGCAGGCTGACAGAAGCGCCTGCGGCCAAGGCCTGGCTGGCCAGCTGGTCCACAGCGCGTTTCACAATGGCTGACAGCTCGGCGGGGCGGGGCCGGATCGACAGCTGCTTGTTGCGGATGCGCGAGACATCGAGCATGTCATCGATCAGCTCGACCATGCTTTGAATCTGATGCTGATCGCCCTGAAAAATTCGCGCCAGCCCGGCCTTTTCGAACATGGCGGTGTTACCGCGTTCAAGTTCGAGCTTGCGCTGCTGGGTTTCCAGGAACAGGGTGTTGAGCGGCGTCAACAGCTCCTGGGCCACGACCGACATGAACTCGTCGCGCATCTGAACCGCTTTTTGCAGCTCCTGCCGGGCGGTTTCGAGCTGTGCCAGCAGCGCTTCTTGCTCCTTGCGACTTTTCTCCAGCGCCGCCACCTGGCGCCGGGTGTCGATGCGCTGCCAGTGCAGCTCGACAAACACGCTGACCTTGGACTGCACCGCCTGCACATCGAGCGGCTTGTACAGGAAATCCACCGCGCCGGTTTCATAGCCCTTGAAGGCGTAGTGCGATTCCTTGCCGGCGGCGGTCACGAACACAATCGGGATGTGGCGGGTCTTTTCAGTGCCGCGCATCAGCTCGGCCAGCTCGAAGCCGTTCATGCCGGGCATTTGCACATCCAGGATGGCCAGCGCGAATTCATGCTCCAGCAGCAGGGCCAGCGCTTCTTCGCCGCTGGAGGCTTGAAACACCCTTCGTCCCTCCTTGCGGATCACTGCTTCCAGGGCGAGCAGGTTTTCCGGCAGATCATCAACGATCAGGAGGTTGGCGTTGTTATCGTTCAGCATGAAGTTGTTCCATTTCCAGTAGCAGGCTGCGAATGCCTTTCAAATCAAGAATCAGGTCGGGCCGCGCCAGGCGGATGGCCGCCTCCGGCATCGTTGGCATTTCGGCCTCGGCCGGGTCCTGCACCACGGTCAGCCCGCCTTGCGCCCCGATTTTAGCCAGCCCGACAGCGCCGTCGGCATTGGCGCCCGTCAGCACAATGCCGGCCAGCCGCGCCCCGTACGCGTCGGCCGCCGAGGCCATCAGCAGATCAATCGACGGCCGCGAGAAATTAACCGGCGGCTCGCAGCTCAGTGAGAAGGTGTGGTCGGCCTCCAGCGACAGGTGGTAGCCGGGCGGCGCGAAATAAAGGGTGGCCGGTGCGATGGTTTCCTTGTCCGCTGGCTCGCGCACTGCCATGGCCGAGCGGTGCCGGAAGATATCGGGCAGCCGGCTCTGCCGGCCTTCGGGCAGGTGCAGCACCACCACCACCGGCAGGCAAAAGCTGGCCGGCAGCCCGGACAGCATGTCCAGCAAGGCGCTCACGCCACCGGCAGACGCGCCAATGACGACGGCGTCGATGCGCCGGTCCTGGGTAATCTTGAGGGAAGTGTTCATGGCAGTTTGCGAAATATCCGTTCGGCGCGCACCAAGGGTTCAAACTGGTGGGCATAGGATGAAAATTCAATGCTTTCCTTGCTGCCCAGGGCCATGAAGCCCCGGTGGCTGAGCGACTCGTGAAACAGGCCGAAGGCCCGGTCCTGCAGCTTCTTGTTGAAGTAGATCAGCACGTTGCGGCACAGCACCAGCTGGGTTTCAGAGAACACGCTGTCGGTGGCCAGGCTATGGTCGGCAAAGGTAACGCTGTCGCGCAACGTCTTGTCGAACACTGCCGCATCGTAGGCGGCGGTGTAGTAGTCCGAAAAAGCCCGCTTGCCGCCGGCCTTCTGGTAATTGACGGTGTGGCCGCTGATGCTGCCCAGCGGGTAGATGCCCTGGCGCGCCTTGTCCAGCGACACCGGATTGATGTCGGTCGCGTAGATCAGCGAGCGCTCCAGCAGGCCCTCTTCGCGCAGCAGGATGGCCAGCGAATAGACCTCCTCGCCGGTGCTGCAGCCGGCCACCCACACCTTGATCGACGGATAGGTCTGCAGGTGAGGCGCGACGTGCTGGCGCAGGGCCAGGAAAAACGCCGGGTCGCGAAACATTTCGCTGACCGGCACCGTCAGGTACTGCAGCAGCTGCATGAACACCCCTGGGTCGTGCAGCACGCGGGACTGCAGCGCGGAGATCGTCGGGCAGTCCAGCTGCGCCAGGGCATGCAGCACCCGCCGCTTTTGCGATGCCCGTGAATAGTCCCGGAAGTCGTAGCTGTACTTGAGGTAGATCGCCTCCATCAGCAGCCGCAGTTCAATATCGGTGCTGCTGGCTTCCACCTTGGGGCCGAGCATTGCCGAAGCCCTGGCCGGAATGAATGGGGAGTTGCTTTGGGTCATGGCTCAAAGCCGTTCGAGCGCGGGCAGCCAGACCCGCATCAGGGAAAACAGCCGGTCCAGGTCAATCGGCTTGGCCAGGTAGTCGCTGGCGCCTGCCGCCAGGCATTGCTCATGGTCGTCCTTCATGGCCTTGGCGGTCACCGCGATGATGGGCAGCTTTTGCAGGCGCGGCATCTGGCGGATGCGGCGCGTGGCCTCCAGCCCGTCCATGCCCGGCATCATGATGTCCATCAGCACCAGCTCGATATCGCCGACTTCATCGAGCTTGGCCAATGCCTCGAAGCCGTTGCGGCCGATTTCGACCAGCAGCCCTTTTTGTTCCAGCGCGCTGGTCAGCGCGAAGATGTTGCGCACATCGTCATCCACCAGCAGTACCTTGCGGCTCTCGAACACCCGGTCGCGGCTGCGGGCGGCCTTGAGCATGCCCTGGCGTTCGCTGGACAGGCTGGACTCGACCTTGTGCAGGAACAGCGTGACCTCATCGAGCAAGCGCTCGGGCGAGCGGGCGCCCTTGATGATGATGGAGCGCGAATACTTGAGCAGTTCGGCCTCTTCGGCGCGGCTCAGGCTGCGGCCGGTGTAGATGATGACCGGCGGAAACGAGCAGATGTCGTCCGTGGACATGCGCTCAAGCAGCTCGTTGCCCTGCATGTCGGGCAGCTTCAGGTCAACAATCATGCAGTCGAAGACCGTGCCAACCAGCAGTGCCAGCGCCTGGGCGCCGGTTTCCACTGCGGTGATCTCCACGTCGTCGTCGCCGATCAGCTGGATCACGCTGTCGCGCTGCCGAGCATCGTCTTCGACCAGCAGCACCCGCTTGAGCTTCTGGGTCAGTTTTTCCTCCAGCTTTTTGAAGACCTCCTGCAGCTGCTCGCGGCTCGCCGGTTTGATGGCATAGCCCACGGCGCCCAGCTGCAGCGCCGCTTCCCGGCGGTCCTGGCCGGACACCACATGCACCGGGATGTGGCGGGTGGCGGTATTGTCCTTGAGCCGCTGCAGCACCGACAGCCCGGAGCCGTCGGGCAGGCCCATGTCGAGCAGCACCGCATCGGGCATGAGCTGCGCGGCCAGCGCGACGCCATCCTCGGCGCCGTGGGCCACCAGGCAGTCGAAGCCCAGCTCATGCGCCAGGTCATACAAAATATGCGCGAAGGCAGGCTCGTCCTCGATGACCAGCACCCGCCGGCCCCGGCTGGATGCATGGCGGTCATCGGGAAATGCCGGCGCCGCCGGCCGTGCAGGCGCGGCCAGCGCAGGCACGGCTGGCCGCGTCAGGCTTGCGGGCAGGGGGGCTGCAGGCGCCGGCGCATCCTCAAGCCTGGCCAGCGGCTCGGCCAGGGTGGCAGGCAGGTGCAGGGTGAAGGTGCTGCCCTGGCCCGGCGTGCTGTCCACCGTGATGAAGCCGCCCAGCAGCGCGCTCAGGTCGCGCGAGATCGACAGCCCCAGGCCGGTGCCACCGTAGCGCCGGCTGGTGGTGCCGTCGGCCTGGCGGAAGGCCTCGAAAATAATCTCCTGCTGGTCCCGGCGGATGCCGATCCCCGAGTCCTGCACCGCCAGCGCGATGCCGCCGCCGGGCAGGGGCGAAACCCGCAGCCGCACCGCGCCGCGTTCGGTGAACTTGATGGCGTTGGACAGCAGGTTTTTCAGCACCTGCTCGACCCGCTGGCGGTCGGTCACCAGCGCTGGCGGCGTGCCGGGGTCTATCTGCACTTCAAACGCCAGCTTCTTGTTCTGGGCCAGCGGCTCGAAGGTACTCTTGATCGAATCGACCAGCCGGGCCAGCGCGAGCTGTTCGGGCACCAGTTCGAGCTTGCCCGCCTCGACCTTGGAGATGTCCAGAATGTCGTTGATCAGGTCGAGCAGGTCGTTGCCGGCCGAATAGATCGACTGGGCAAACCGTACCTGCTCTTCGGTCAGGTTGCCTTTGGGGTTTTCAGACAGCAGCTTGGCCAGGATCAGCGAACTGTTGAGCGGGGTGCGGAGCTCATGCGACATGTTGGCCAGGAATTCCGACTTGTAGCGGCTGGCCCTTGCCAGCTCCTCGGCTCTCGCTTCAAGCAGCGCCTGGGCATGTTCCAGGGCTTCATTCTTGTGGTCCAGCGCCAGCGCCTGCTCGGCCAGCTGCACATTGGTCTGCTCCAGCTCGGCCTGCTGGTTCTCCAGCGTGACCTGGGACTGGGTGAGGGCCCGCGACTGCTCCTCAAGCTCCTCGTTGGCGGTGCGCAGTTCCTCCTGCTGCACCTGCAGCTCTTCATTGAGCTGCTGGGTTTCGGCCAGCGCATCCTGCAGCCGCTGGCGATACACCGCGCCATGCAGCGCCGTGCCGATGATGTTGGCGACCAGCCGGACCAGTTCCAGGTCGCGCGGCACCAGTGGCCGCAAAAACGCCAGCTCGACCACGCCGGCGACCTGCTTTTCATGCGGCAGCGGCACCACCAGCAGATGGCGCGGCGCTGCCTGTCCCAGCCCGGAACTCACCTTGAGGTAATCAGCCGGCACGTTGTCGAGCTGCAGCAGGCGGTTTTCAAGCGCGGCCTGGCCAATCAAGCCCTCGCTGCTGTGAAACGCCTGCTCCGTGCTTTCGCTGCCGGGGCTGAAACCGTAGGCGGCGATGCGCCTGAGATTGCCATGGTCCTCGCGCAGGTACAGGGCCGCGACGGGAACGTCCAGGTAGTGCGCCAGAAAACCCAGCGCGCTCTGCCCCAGCCGCGACAGGTCGAGCTGGCCTAGCATCTGTTCGGCCAGCCGGGTCTGGCCGTTGCGCAGCCAGGCCAGCTGCTGGAGCTGCAGCGCATGGTCGGTCTGCTGGTCCAGCACTTCGCCATAGTTGGCCGACAGGCGCAGCAGCTCGCGCCGCCCCAGAAAGGCCAGCATGCCGCTCATGCCCAGGGTGAACACCAGGTACAGCACCACGCTCCAGAAAGTGGTGCTGCGGGCCGCTTCATTGCGCTCCTGCAGCAGCCGCTGTTCGGCGCTGACAAAAGCGCCCAGCTCGCGCCGCACCTCGTCGTTGATGTTCTTGCCTCGCCCTGAGCTCACCGCGCTTGCATAGTCGAGCTTGTTGCGCCTGAGAGAAATCACTTCTTGCGCGTATTCATTCCATTGCAGCTGCAGCGCCGCCACACGCTTGAGCCGCTCCACCTGGGGCAGGTTGTCGCCGACCAGCTCCGACAGGCTGCTCACTTCGTTGCCGAAGCGCGAGCGGGCAATTTCGTAGGGCTGCAGAAACGATTCATCACCGGTAATCAGGAAGCCGCGCATGCCGGTTTCCATGTCCGAGTTGAGCTTGGAGACCTGGTTGGCCTTGCCGATGACCCGCTCGGAATGCTCGACCCAGTTCAGCGCCGACAGCAGATACAGGATGAGGCAGATGAAAAGCACGGCGCTGAGCGCGCCCACGCCGAGCGGCAGGCTGATGTTGCGTGACAGGATGCGGCGAAATGTGTCCTGCTTTAGGGGGACCGGCACGTTCATGGAAGGGGTCGCTTTCACGCGGGAGCTGGAAAGGCGTCAAGTTTGCCTTAAAAACCACCTGTCCAGATGAGCTGACGCCGCCTTCTTGCGCCAGCTGCGAGGGGCCGCTCGGGCTTAATCGAGAAAGCCTTCAATCAGCCGGGCCAGCTGCTCCGGCTGGTCGTGGTGCAGCATGTGGCCGGCGTCCTGGACCACGGCCACCCGGGCATCGGGCACCTGCTCGAGCCGCTCGTGGTACTCATCCAGCGAATACCTGCCTTTCCACCACAGGGCCATCGAGTCGTCGGAGGCCTCGATGGCCAGCAGCGGCGCGGTGATGCGCTGGTGGATCTCCAGCACTTCATCGAGCCGGTAGAGCAGGGCGCTGGTGATCTTGTGGGCGGGGTTTCCCAGGATCTGCCATTTGCCTGAAGCGTCGGGCCGCGCCCAGTGATGTGCCAGCCACTGGGCCTTGCCGGGCGTCAGCCGGGGGTTGGTCTTCATCAGCCGCCGGGCCACGCCGTTCGCATCGTCATACGATTTGAGCGTCATCTCGCCGCGCTGCAGGCTTTTCATCTCGTCCATCCACTGGGCATAACGGCCGGCCGCCTGGCTGGGCCGGCTGGCGGGCATGCCGAAGCCCTCGAGATTGACCAGCCGGCGGATGCGCGCTGGCCGCACGCCGGCGTACAGCATGGCGACATTGCCGCCCATGCTGTGGCCGACCAGATCCACCGCCTGGCCCGGCGCGTAGTGGTCGAGCAGCAGGTCGAGGTCGGCCAGGTAGTCAGCGAACCAGTAGCTGTCGGCTTGGTAGCCGGACGGCTGCAGGCCGGTCTGGCCGAAGCCGCGCCAGTCGGGCGCGATGATGGTGCGGCCGCTGGCGAAGGCATCGGAAAACGCATCGACCATGAACTGGTAGGAGGCCGCCACGTCCATCCAGCCGTGCACCAAAACCAGTGGCGGCAGGGCGGAAGGCATTGGGCCGCTCCAGATTTGAACGTGGTAGTCGAGCCCGCGCAAAGGGACAAATTCGCTGTGGAAGGATCGGATTTCTTGGTACATGGTGGGGCCAGATCATAAGGAGGTGCCTGCGCGGGCGCAGTCAAGGCAGTGACACGCGGGTCCCAACACTGCCCGGCGCCTGGCGCTGCGCCATAGTGCATGCCGGCACCGCCAACGCTCCTCTTTTCATAGCTGCTTGCGCATGCGGAGCATACGCTGGAGCCTTGTTTGATCAAAAAATACAGCCGCAGGCATGAAAAAAGCACCCGAAGGTGCTTTTTTGCTTGGAAAGCGCTAGGGCTGGAATCAACGCGGAGCGGGTTCTGCCACGTAGATCTCGACGCGTCGGTTCTTGGCCTTGCCCTGGTTGCTGCTGTTGTCGGCAATCGGCTCGCGCGAGCCGCGGCCGTCGGTGGCAATGCGCTGCGCGGCCACGCCACGGGCGACCAGGTAGTTGCGGGCCGCATTGGCACGGTCTACCGACAGCGGGTTGTTGATGGCGTCCGATCCGGTGATGTCGTTGTGGCCGATGATGGTCACCGTGGTGATCGGGTTCTGGTTCAGGCTGCTGCCGAACTGGGTCAGTACCGGCGCGAAGTTCGACTTGATGTCCGAGCGGCCCGAGTCAAACGACACATCGCTCGGGATGTCGAGCTTCAGGCGGTTGTCGGCAGTCTGGCTGACAGCAATGCCGGTGCCGGCGGTGGCCCGCTCCATGGCGGCCTTCTGGTCCTGCATCTTCTTCGACCAGATGTAGCCGCCGCCCGCGCCCACCGCGCCGCCGAGCACTGCGCCTTGCGCCGCGCCCTTGGAGCCGCCGGTGGCCGCGCCCAGCACTGCGCCTGCCAGCGCGCCGATGCCCGCGCCCTTGGCGGTTCCTTGCTGGGTTTCACTCATGTTGGCGCAACCGGAAAGGCCGGCCAGCGCCAGTGCTGCACAGGTGACGGTGGTGATAAATACTTTTCTCATGGGAAATCCTCGAACATTTGATCTGATAGAAAGGCGCATTAAAACGCCAGTGGGTGGATACTAAACATTTCCTTTGTAGGAAGTTGTAAGACAAGGGCGCAAATCAACGACTGGCGCGGGTGTTTTGCTGCCTTTAAACTAGCGCTTTTCGCTCTTTTGCAGCCAAGCCAGGCAACAGCTTTGCAAAGCCGGCTGACCTTTCGTTCCTTCAACTACTCCATTTCCATGAATAAAGTTCAACTCGGCACCAGCGACCTGCGGGTCACGCCCGTCTGCCTGGGCACCATGACTTTCGGCGAGCAGGTCGATGAGGCCACATCCCACGCCATCCTCGACCGCTCGCTGGCGCGCGGCGTCAATTTCATCGACACGGCCGAGATGTATTCGGTGCCGGCGCGCGCCGAGACCTTCGGCGCCACCGAAACCATCATCGGCAATTGGCTGGCGAAAAATCCGGCGGCGCGCCGGCAGCTGGTGCTGGCGACCA
>JAQGNK010000093.1 GCA_028291905.1 Polaromonas sp. | reverse complement strand
ACCTTCAGCACGCCCGAGATCAACGTGCCCTGCGCCGAGGGCGAGCAGCACTCGGCCGTGGTCGCGCTCATCAAGGCCGCGCATTTCGACGCGCCCGCCAAGATTTCGACCATCGACGGCGTGCGGGTGGACTGGCCGGACGGGTTCGGCCTGATCCGCGCCTCCAACACCACGCCGGTGCTGGTGCTGCGCTTCGAGGGCCACACGCCCGAGGTGCTCGAGCGCATCCAGGCCGACATGCTGGCCCTGCTGCGCAGCGTCAAGCCCGACGCGGTGCTGGCCGAAGCCGCGCATTGAGCCAGCCGGTGCCATACCCCGCCCAAGACAAGGCAGCCAGTGCGGGAGATGGCGCAATGCAGGACGTAAAAAGCGTGCAAGCGGGGAGTGTGGGGGCCATGGCAGCCAGCGCCGAACCCGCTTCCCAAGCCAGGCCAGCCCCCTCGGGGGGCAGCGAGTCACGCGCAGCGGGGAGCGTGGGGGCCACGGCCGCCAGCGCCGGGCCGCCCCAAGCCAGGCCAGCCCCCTCGGGGGGCAGCGAACCACGCGCAGCGGGGAGCGTGGGGGCCAAAATCCTGCTCGTCAAGCTCTCGTCCCTCGGCGACGTGGTGCATGCGCTGCCCGTGGTGCGGGACATCCGCGCCGCCTTTCCCGACGCGCAGATCGACTGGGCGGCTGAAAAAGCGTTCGTGCCGCTGCTGGCGCTGCATCCGCAGCTGCATCGGGTCATTGCCTGCGAGATCAGGCGCTGGCGCAAGTCGCCGCTGTCGGCGCTGACGCGCCAGCAGTGGAATGCCTTCAAATCCGACCTGGGCCAGGAGGCCTACGACGCCGTGATTGACCTGCAGGGCCTGACCAAGTCGGCGGTGGTGGCGCGGCTGGCGCGGCTGGCGCCCGGCGGCAAGCGCTACGCGCTGGCCAACCAGACCGACGGCTCGGGCTACGAGGCGCCGACGCGCTGGCTGGCCGATGTGGCGATCCCCATCACGCCGCGCATCCATGCGGTGCAGCGCTCGCGCGAGCTGGCGGCGCTGGCGCTGGGCTACCGCCTGTCGTCGCCGCCTGATTTTGGGCTGAAAGTGCCTGTGGCGCAGGAAAATACTGCGCAGGCAGCTACTGAAAACATAGCAAAAAAAATAGTATTCGTGCACGGCACCTCGCGCGCCGACAAGGAATGGCCGCTGGCGCACTGGCTGGAACTGGGCCGGCGCTTCAATGCGGCGGGGTGGCAGGTGGTGCTGCCCCACGGCAACGGCAAGGAAGAGGCCACCAGCCGGCAGATCGCCGACGCGCTCAACCAGGCCGCGCCCGGCCAGGCCATGGTCTGGCCGCTGCTGCCGCTCGATGCGCTGACGCGGGAAATCGCCCGCGCTGCCGGCGTGATCGGCGTGGACAGCGGCATCAGCCACATCGCCGTGGCGCTGGACTTGCCGCATGTGCAGCTTTACAACTTCGACACGGCCTGGCGCACCGGGCCCGACCCGGTCAGCGGCCGCCAGGCCAGCGTGTTCGCCCAGCCTGCCCCCGCCGTGGAAGCGGTCTGGCAGGCCTGGCTGGCCTGCCTTGGCGCGGCCCAAGCCGGGCCGGCCGCATCAGACGGTGCATCTGATGCATCTGATTCAACCGGCCCGGCCAGCGCTGCGCCGCCCGCCGCATGAGCGACTGGGCGCGCGGGCTGTATTCAACCCTCACCACGCTCGGCCAGCCGCTGCTGCGGCGCAAGCTGGCGCGGCGCGGCCTGCAGGAGCCGGGCTACCTTGAAGCGGTGGAGGAGCGCTTCGGCCGCTATACCCAGCCGGCTGAAGCCCGCTCCGAGCTGGTCTGGGTGCATGCGGTGTCGCTGGGCGAGACCCGCACTGCCGCCATGCTGCTCAAGGCGCTGCGGACCCAATATCCGGCGCTGCGGCTGCTGCTGACGCACGGCACCGCCACCGGCCGCGAAGAGGGGCGGGCGCTGCTCAGGTCCATCGGCCGGCCGATGGACCTTCAGGTCTGGCAGCCGTGGGACAGCCCGGCGTCGGTCAGGCGGTTTTTCACTCATTTCCAGCCGCGCCTGGGGCTGCTGATGGAAACCGAAATCTGGCCGAACCTGGTCGCACAGGCTAAAACACGCGCCATCCCGCTGGTGCTGGTCAACGGCCGGCTGTCGGCCAAGTCGCTGCGGCAGGCCGAGCGGGTGGCGGCGCTGTCGCGGCCGGCCTACGGTGGGCTGTCGGCGGTGTATGCGCAGACCGACGCGGAGGCGGCGCGGTTTCGCCAGCTCGGCGCGCCGGTCGCCGGCGTCTTCGGCAACCTGAAGTTCGACGCCACGCCCGACGCGGCGCAGCTTGAAAAAGGCCATGCCTGGCGCCGGGCGCTGGCCCGGCCGGTGCTGATGTTCGCCAGCTCGCGGGAAGGCGAGGAAACCGAGTTTTTCAAGCAAATAAGTGCTGTAGCGCAGGCGTTGCCTGCGCAGGCAGCTATGCATTCAGGAGCAGGCCAAGCTGCTGGCAAGTTCAGGGCGCTGATCGTGCCGCGCCATCCGCAGCGCTTTGACGAGGTGGCCGCGCTGGCGGCGCAGCACGGCCTGCGGGTGTCGCGCCGCTCGCAGTGGCGCGGAAGCCCCGCCGACAGCGAAGAGGCGATGGGCGCCGATGTCTGGCTCGGCGACTCGCTGGGCGAGATGGCGCTGTACTACGGCCTGGCCGACGCGGCCCTGCTGGGCGGCAGTTTCGCGCCGCTGGGCGGGCAGAACCTGATCGAGGCCGCCGCCTGCGGCTGCCCGGTGGTGATGGGGCCGCACACCTTCAATTTCACCGAAGCCGCCGCCATGGCCGAGGCCGAGGGCGCCGCGCTGCGGGTGGCCGGCATGGCCGAGGCAGTGCAGGCCGGGCTGGGGCTGATGGCCGAGGCACCAGCGCTGGCGAAGGCGCGAGAAGCCGGCCTGGCCTTCGCCGCCCGCAACCGGGGCGCGACGGCGCGCACGGTGGAGGCGCTGGGGAGGTTTTTGTAGGCTGCCGGCTTCGCTGCGCTGGCTGGCCGAAAACAAGACACTGGCGTACCGCATCAATCTAAAGGCCTCGTACATCTCCCTGATTTCATTGCTGCATCCATTTCCATCCAATCGGTCGGTGCTGCGCCTCTGCGCATGTCCCGCCTCAATCCAGCCGTACCTTCTCCACCAGGAAATCCAGCAAAGCCCGCACCCGCGATGGCAGATAACCGCCTTGGCCGAGATAAACCGCATGCACTTCCTCGGTGTCTCCCGGGTTGAAGTCTTCCAGCACCGGCTGCAGCCTGCCGGCGGCAATGTCGTCCCTGAGCTGGAACGCTGCCAGCCGGGCCAGGCCGAGTCCGGCGAGCACCAGGCGCCGCAGTGATTCACCATCGCTGACCTGCGCATTGCCGGTGGTCGCCATGCTGATCGTTTTGCCGTCGTCGAGCAGCGGCCATCCCTCCATAGCCCGCGCATAGTTCAAGCCCAGCCGGTTGTGCCGCGCCAGGTCCGCTGGCCGAACGGGCGCGCCGTGAAGCGCCAGGTAGGCGGGCGAGGCGACGATGACTTTGCAGGTTTCCCCCAGCTTGCGTGCGACCAGCGTCGAGCTTTTCAGCGGGCCGGCGCGCACTGCGATGTCCGCGCGTTGGGCGAGGAGGTCGATCACCTCGTCGGTCAGCACGATGTCGAGCGTGACGCCGGGGTGCCTGGCCAGGAACTCGGGCACCAGCGGCAGCAAAAAATGTTCGCCGAACGGCACGTTGGCATTCACGCTCAGCCGGCCGCGCGGTATGTCACTGGTGGCCGCGCTGCGCTCGGCTTCTTCAAGGTCGGCCAGCACCTTGACGCTTCGTTCGTAAAACACGCAGCCCTCGGGGGTGAGCTGAACCTGCCGTGTCGAGCGATTCAGCAGGCGCACGGCCAGGCGGCTTTCAAGCCGGCCGACCAGCTTGCTGACGGCGGAAGGCGTCATGCCGAACGCACGCGCTGCGGCGGAGAACCCACCCAGCGCAACCACGCTGGCAAAGACCTCCATCTCCCCTGATCGATTGACTTCCAGACGTGCCATGTTGACGTGAACTCACAAGTGTTGTGCCACTGGCCAGTCTATCGCATTGCATCATTTGAAATCACAATCAATCTACATAACGGATTTGAATTCACAAATGATTGATGCCCGCCGTTGCGCTTGAGGTGCTTATTGCGGGCGGCATCCGTATCTCCCGCATGGCCGGGGCCATCTGTGTCGCAAGCTGTGATTTAACCGAAGAAAAGAATCCTCATGACAACGAATTCCATGGCACTTCCCGCTGTCCACCACCATCGCCAGGCCTGGCGGCATCGATTCATGGCCTTCACGCTGTGGGCCTTGCTGGCCGTTCCTGCGGTCGGCAGCGCAGCCGAGCCCGGCGCCTGGGTGGGCTCCTGGGCGGCGAGCCCGCAGCCAACCTGGGGGCCGGATTTCGCGTTTCCCACCAACATACCGGCCACGCTGCAGGACCAGACCCTGCGGCAGGTCGCTCGCATCAGCCTGGGCGGCAAGCGAATTCGCATCGTGCTGTCCAACGCGTATGGGGATCAGCCGTTGGTCATCGGCGCGGCGCATGTCGCGCTGGCCAGCAAGGGGGCTGCTACCGTGCCAGGCACCAATCGTCAAATTACCTTCGGCGGCAAGGCCTCCGCCGTCGTGCCGCCGGGTGCGCCGCTGGTCAGCGACCCTGTCGATCTGGCGGTCGCGCCGCTGGCGAGCCTCGCGGTCAGCCTCTTTTTCCCCGATAAAACACCGGCCACGACCTTTCATTGGGATGGCCGCCAGACGGCTTACCTGGCCAAGGGCAATCAGGCGGCAATCCAGCGCATCCAGCCCGACAGCAGCACCGGCGCGCGCATCTTCCTGAGCGGCATCCAGGTAGAAGCTGCAGCACCGGCCGGTGCTGTCGTCGTGCTCGGCGACTCGATCACCGACGGCAATGGCGCCAGCATCGACGCCAATTCGCGCTGGCCCGATTTCCTGGCCGCACGCCTGGCGCCCCGGAACGTGGCAGTGCTCAATGCCGGCATTTCCGGCGCACGCCTGCTTGGCGACCGGATGGGCGTCAATGCCCTGGCGCGCTTTGACCGTGACGTGTTGAGCCAGCCGCTGGTCAGGACGGTCATCGTGCTGCTGGGCATCAACGACATCAGCTGGCCGGGAACGGCGTTTGATCCAGGCGGCGCCACGCCTTCGGCCGATGCGCTGATCGCGGGCTACCGCCAGCTGGTGGCGCGCGCCCATGCGCGTGGCGTCCGGGTCGTCGGCGCGACGCTGACGCCCTTTGAAGGCGCGCTGCCCGGCA
>JAQGNK010000081.1 GCA_028291905.1 Polaromonas sp. | reverse complement strand
TCGCCGCACTGGGCGCGCTGCCGCAGCGCATGCTCCATGACCACCAGCGCCAGCATGGCCTCGGCGATCGGCGTGGCGCGGATGCCGACGCAGGGGTCGTGCCGGCCCTTGGTCACCACCTCCGACGGCTGGCCGCTGGTGTCGATGGTCTGGCGCGGCGTGATGATCGAGCTGGTCGGCTTGATGGCAATCGACACCTCCAGGTCCTGCCCGGTGCTGATGCCGCCCAGCACGCCGCCGGCGTTGTTTGACAAAAACCCCTCGGGCGAGAGCGAATCGCCGTGCGTGGTGCCGCGCTGGGTCACGCTGGCAAAGCCGGCGCCGATTTCCACGCCCTTGACCGCATTGATGCCCATCATGGCAAAGGCGATGTCGGCGTCCAGCTTGTCGAACAGCGGCTGGCCCAGCCCCACCGGCACGCCCGAGGCCACCACGCGGAGGCGGGCGCCGCACGAATCACCGGCCTTGCGCAGCGCGTCCATGTAGGCTTCGAGCTTCGACACATCGGCCACCGGCGCGAAAAACGGGTTGTGGGGCACATGCTCCCAGGACTCGAACGGAATCACCGCCTCGCCGATCTGTGTCATGCAGCCGCGAAAGGTGGCGCCGTATTGCTCAAGCAGCCATTTCTTGGCGACGGCACCGGCGGCCACCATCGGCGCCGTCAGCCGGGCCGAGGACCGGCCGCCGCCGCGCGGGTCGCGCAGGCCGTACTTGTGCAGGTAGGTGTAGTCGGCATGGCCGGGGCGGAAGGTTTCCAGGATGTTGCCGTAGTCCTTGCTGCGCTGGTCGGTGTTCTTGATCAGGAGGCAGATCGGCGTGCCGGTGGTTTGCCCCTGGTATACGCCCGACAGGATTTCCACCGCATCGGGCTCGTTGCGCTGGGTGACATGGCGGCTGGTGCCCGGCCGGCGCCGGTCCAGGTCGCCCTGGATGTCGGCCTCGCTGAGCGCCATGCCCGGCGGGCAGCCGTCGATCACGCAGCCGATGGCCGGGCCGTGGGATTCACCGAAGTTGGTGACTGCGAAAAGGTTTCCAAAGGTATTGCCGCTCATGAAGGGATTATCCCCGACGCCTTGGCCGGTCGCAAAACGACCGCCAGAAGGCAGCAACCGCCGCTCTCCACAGGGACAACCCGGCATGGCCCACTGGCTGCATCGCAGCGTTTGCGGGTGCTCGCTAGCGGCAGCTTTCTGGAAGTCTAATTTCAATGATTGACCTGCGCGTCAGCTGTCGTTCGTGGTGGTCAACTACGTTTGCACGTCCACGACAACCTTACCCAAGGCCCGCCCGGACTCGGCCAGCAGATGGGCCTCGTTCACCGTCTGAAGATCGAAACGGTTGGAATCCACCAGCGGAGCCAATTTGCCGGCCTCGATGAGCGCCGTGGCCTCCCCAAGGATTTGCCCATGGCGCGCACGGCCCTGTCCTGTCGTCAGCGGAATCAAGGTGAACACACCTGAGTAGGTAGCAGCCCGGAACGAGAGCGGAGCAAGCTGGTGCGTGCCCCATCCCAAGCAGCTCACCACATGCCCGCCGTAAAGACGGGCTACTGCGAATGAACTATCCAGTACCGCACCGCCCACGGTGTCGTAAACCACGTCGAAGCCCTTTCCGCCGGTGTGTGCACTGAGGTATTCATCGGGTTTCGTTTTCTCAAAGTCGATCGCTGTCGCACCGAAGCTTTCAATCACTGTCTTTTGCGCTGCAGTTCCTGTCGCAAATACTGTGGCGCCTTTTGCAACAGCGAGTTGGACCACCACATGCCCAACACCACCGGCCCCGCCGTGAACCAGCACTTTTTGCCCAGGTCGCACATCGGCTCTGTCGATCAGCCCTTCCCAGGCTGTAATCACGCTCAATGGGAGGGCTGCCGCCTCGCGCATGGTCAAGTTCCGGGGCATTTTTGCCAGCAATGCGGCGTCCACAGCGGCGTATTCAGCCAGCGACCCCTGGACGCCGCCAACTCCCCCCGTGAATCCATAGACATCGTCGCTGACTCGAAAGGATGTCACGCCGGAGCCCACTGCTTCCACCGTCCCCGCCATGTCCATGCCCAGCACGGCAGGAAGCGGGTGCCTGGCATGGGCCGCATTGCCAGAGCGAATTTTCGTATCGAGCGGGTTGACGCCACTCGCTTTGATGCGGACCAGAACCTGGCCCGCTGCGGCGATTGGTTTGGCGACAGTGGCAAGTTTGAAAGGGGCGCCGTGGCTTTCGAGCACTGCGGCTTTCATCATAAAAGTTGTCATGGTTAATTCCAAAAGATGAGTAAAAAACTGCGTAAGTGCAGAAACGCATGTTGACTCATGCATTAAAGAATTGAAATGAAAGATATTGACATTTATCCATGCATTTTTGTATAGTCATGCATGGAATGGAGCGACTTGAAAATTTTCTTGGCCATCGCAAGAGCAGGAACCCTGGCGGGCGGAGCCAAACTTGTAGGGCAAACCCAACCCACGATGGGCCGCCGCTTGCGCGCTCTGGAGGCAGCGGTAGGTCACGCTTTGTTTCAGCGAACGAGTGACGGATTCGTCTTGACCGCCGAGGGGGCCGCGGTACTGCCCCATGCAGAACACATCGAAGAGGAAGCGATCGGCTTCGAGAGAAAACTCGCCGGCCAGGACGCCGCGCTCCAGGGTCTGATACGGGTGTCGTCCTCCGACTGGTTTGGCGTTCACATGCTGACACCCGTCTTTGCACGTTTCGGGCGACAGCACCCGCATGTCGCTATCGAACTCATCACCGATGCCAGGCTTTTCAGCCTGTCGCGCCGGGAAGCCGATATGGTCTTTCGCATTCGCCCGTTTGACGAACCCGATGTTGTGCAGCGCAAAGTGATGCACGTCCAATATGGCCTTTACACAGCGGCAGAAGCAAACCCACCGATCCAGGGACAGGGGCGGGGTACAGCCTTGGTGACCATGGACACCGCTTTCGGTGGGCTTCCCGACGTGGCCTGGATGCAGCGGATGTTGCCAGGCGCGCACACCGCCTTCGGGAGTAACAACCGGGAGGCGCAAGCCCGAATGTGCGCGGCAGGCGCTGGAGTGGCGGTACTGCCTCGGCCCTTGGGGGACACCTTTCCGGGACTCAAAATAGTTGATCTCGGCGAAGCCCCCCCAGGCCGCGATGTATGGGTCGGCTATCACCGCGACCTGCGCAGGCTTGCCCGGCTCAAGGCATTGCTGGATGTCGCAATTGACCAATTAGGGACTTTTCCTGCTGGCTTGGCGCTGAAGTAATGTGAGGTTGAAAAATTGTCCCGCAGCGTTGCTGCAGCGCTCCCGCATAACCAGCCTAGCTCTCGCCATCCACTCCCGCCCGGCAAAGCCGCCATGAATGAAGCGATTGAACTCGGGCCGTTTCCGGCGGTTTCCTCCCTGGCTGTCGGGTTGTCATTGGCATGCCGTCGCGGGCGGGCCTCCTTCAACCCTTAATGAAAGCAGCCAGTTTTTGAGTGCCGCTGTGGCGGGTCGCAGCATCGCTGTCTGGTGATGCACCAAGTAATACGCCTTTGACAGTTCCAGTCGACAGGCGAAGGGTTCACAAAGAGTACCGCCCCTGATTTCACCCTCGGTCAGCAAGGCACTGCTGAGCACAACACCCTGGCCCTGGCGAGCGGCTTCGATACCCATCATGGACTGGTCGAAGTACAGGCTGGGAATGGACTGCACTTGCTTTGTCGCCAATTGGCTGAAGCGTGCCATCCAAGGGCCCCAATGCGGATGCAATGTCGTATGGATCAGCGTAGCGTGTTCGAGATCATCGGGTGTCTTCAGCTTGAGTCTCTGTGCATAGCCGGGCGCGCAGTACAAACGCGCCTCGTCCTGGTAAAGCAACGCCACGGACAGTGCCGGGTCATTGCCATCGAAGTGCCGAATGGCCAGGTCCACCGTTTCACGGTCGAAATCGGCCAGAGCGACGGATGTGCTCAGGTGCAGGGAAATATCGGGGTAGCGGCTCAAAAAATCTGCCATGTGGAGCGCGAACCATTTGGCCGCAAGGCTTGGTGGCATGGATAACCAGACCTCGTTGGTGTGCCTCAAGCGCAAACTGTTGCTGGCCTGCTGGATGCGAGACAAGGCGGGCTGCACGGCGGCCCAGTAATTCAGCGCATCCGGCGTAGGCGTGACCTGCCGTATGGAGCGGATGAACAGCGTGGCTCCCAGCCATTCTTCCAGCTTCTGGATTTGCTGTCCCACTGCGCCCGGTGTGACACACAGGTCTTGTGCAGCCAGAGAAAAGCTGCTGTGCTTCATTGCGGCGTCGAACGCCAGCAAGGCCTTGATGGGAAGCGTGGTCGCCATGATGAAGAAATTCTATTGCATAAGGGTTTTTATATCGTTTGTCGCCCCAGGGAGCCGTAAGCAGAATCGAAGGCATGAAACATATTGCGATGCGCCCAGCATGAATAAACTCGTCTATCCCGCGTTTGCACTTCTGGGGCTGATTTGGGGCACCAACTTCATCTTCATGAAATGGGCAGTCGTACTGATCACACCGGCCCAAATAGTGTTGTTGCGCATTCTGTTTGGATTTGTGCCCATTCTGGCGCTGGCCGCAGTCCGGGGCTCATTGAAATGGTCGCACCTGCGCCACATCCACCACTTTTTCGTCATGGCGCTGCTGGCTACCGCGATTTACTACCTTGCCTTTGCCAAGGGTACGGCTGTCTTGCCGTCCGGCATTGCGGGAATGCTGAGCGGCGCAATTCCTTTGTTCTCCTTCTTGACTGCCTTTGCATTCCTGCGCGAGGAACCCATCAATCCCTACACTCTGCTTGGCCTTGCGCTGGGATTTGCGGGTGTGTTGCTCATTGCACGCCCCTGGAGCACCGGCAGTTCGGCCGTTGATGTCCATGGTGTGCTTTATATGCTTGGCGGCTCTCTGAGCCTGGGTTGCTCCTTTGTTTATGCGCGCCGCTTTCTGGTGAACAAGGACATCTCGGCCATCGCCCTTTCCACATACCAAATCGGAATTGCGCTGCTGCTGCTGTGGGTGTTTACCGATCTCGATGGCATCGGGCGCATCCAGGAAGACAAAATCGCTTTGACCGGATTGGTTCTGGGCCTCGGATTGACCGGAACCGGGCTTGCATACGTTTTGTATTACTTTATCGTGCAGCGTCTGGGCGCCTTGAAGGCGGCAGGCGTCACCTATATTCCGCCGGTCATTGCATTGGCCATTGGCAATCTTCTCGTTCATGAGCCTTTACATAGCCAGGACTTGGTTGCGATGCTGCTGAT
>JAQGNK010000066.1 GCA_028291905.1 Polaromonas sp. | reverse complement strand
CGCTCGTTGTTTTCCTTGACATGCCCATAGCCGCGCGCGCTTTGCGGCAGGCGGGCCAGTTCCAGCGCCGTGTTCATGCGCTCTGGCGACAACTCGCCGGCCACCTGGCGCATCAGGGTGATGAATTCGCCGCTGGCGGCGCGCTCGTGGCGGCGCTCGGCCGTGTAGCCGAAGATGTCCAGCGGCGTGCCGCGCAGGCCCCTGGCCTTGGCCAGAAATTTATAAGCTGTCGCCACCCATGGCCCGTCAGCGCTTTTCACCAAGTGGCCGTTCGCATCGCGCTTGGACAGCAGGGGCGGCGCCAGATGGAAGCGCAGCTTGTAGTCGCCCTCGAACTGCTGGCCGATGCGCTCGAAAAAGCCGGTTTCCACATAGAGGCGCGCCACCTCGTATTCGTCCTTGTAGGCCATCAGCTTGTACAGGCTCACGGCGACCTCTCTAGCCAGCCGGTCGCTGCCGGCGCGCTGCTTTTCAGTCGCTGCGATCTCCCGCACCACCGCTTCATAGCGGTGGGCGTAGGCAGCGTTCTGGTAGCTGCTCAGGCGCTGGGTGCGGTCGGCAATCAGGGTTTCGAGCGACAAGGTACGCGCCGGCATCATGATCACCTGGCCGGGCTTGTCCAGGCCGGCGGCCGTGCGCACCTTGCCCAGGTCGAGCGCGGCCTGGCGGCCCCAGGCGAAGGCGGCCTTGTTCATGGCAATGGCTGCGCCATTCAGCTCGATGGCCCGCATCAGCGACGTCTCTTCCAGCGGAATCCAGCCCTTTTGCCAGGTGTAGCCGAGCAAAAACACGTTGGTGGCGACGGCATCGCCCATCAGCGCGGTGGCCATCGCGCTGGCATTGAGGGATTCGGTTTGCAGCGTTGCCTCGCTGACCCGCTGCAGCAGGGCAGCGGGCGATGCTTCCCAGTCGGGGTTCTGAGTGAAGGCGCCGGTCGGCGCTACATCGAGGTTCATCACCGTGCGGGTGCGGCTGGTGGACATGGTGCCCAGCGCCTCCTTGGCGGCTGCGACCATCAGGTCGCAGCCCACCACCACATCGGCCTGGCGCGAAGCGACACGGGCCGCATGCAGGCCGGACGGCGTGGCGGCCAGGCGCACGTTCGACATGACGGCGCCGCCTTTTTGCGCCAGGCCCGCCATGTCGAGCACCAGCACGCCCTTGCCCTCCAGGTGCGCGGCCATGCCCATCAGGGCGCCGATGGTCACCACGCCGGTGCCGCCGACGCCGGTGATCACCACGTTGCAGGGCTCATCCAGGCGGGGCAGCACTGGCATCGACAGGCCTTCCGGCGGCGTGGCCTTGGCCTTGGACGGCTTGCGCAACGCGCCGCCCTCGACCGTGACAAAGCTCGGGCAAAAGCCCTTGACGCAGGAATAATCCTTGTTGCAGGAGTTCTGGTCGATGACGCGCTTGCGGCCCAGCGGGGTCTCCAGCGGCAGGATCGAGACGCAGTTGGACTGCACGCCGCAGTCGCCGCAGCCTTCGCAGACCTCCTCGTTGATGACCACGCGCTTAGGGGGATCGACCAGCTCCTTGCGCTTGCGACGGCGCCGTTTTTCAGCCGCGCACACCTGCGCATAGACGATGACGGACACGCCTTTCTTTTCCCGCAGGCTGCGCTGCAGTTCGTCCATGCCGTCGCGGTGGCTGATGGGAACGCCAGCCGGCAGCCCGGCCATGCCCTGGTACAGGTCAGGCTCATCGGTCACCAGGTAGATGTGCTCCACGCCTTCGGCGGCCACCTGCTGGAGAATCTGCGGCACGGTGGGCGCCCCTTCGACCGGCTGGCCGCCGGTCATGGCGACCGCGTCATTGACGAGAATCTTGTAGGTGATGTTGACGCCAGCCGCCTTGGACGCCCGAATCGCCAGCGAGCCCGAATGCATATAGGTGCCGTCGCCCAGGTTGGCGAAGATGTGCTCGGTGCCGGTGAAATGCGACTGGCCGATCCACGACACGCCCTCGCCGCCCATCTGGGTGAAGGTCTCGGTGCTGCGGTCCATCCACTGCGCCATGTAGTGGCAGCCGATGCCGGCGACGGCGCGCGAGCCCTCGGGCACTTTGGTCGAGGTGTTGTGCGGGCAGCCGGAACAAAAGTAAGGCAGGCGCGAGCCCAGGTCAACCCGCGTGAAGCCGTCGGCGGCCTTGCATTCGATCAGGTAGCCGCGCCCCTTCTCGCCCAGGGATTCGACACCCAGCACCTTGGCAATGCGGGCGGCCATCACGTTGGCAATCGCCGCCGGCGTCAGCTCGCCGTTGGGCGACAGCAAAATGCCGCCGTGCGGCACCTGCACCCATTCGCCGGTCTCGTCGTACTTGCCGACCACGCGCGGACGCGAGGCGATGGGTGAGTTGTAGAGCTGCTCCTTGATCTGGTATTCGATGATCTGGCGCTTTTCCTCGACCACCAGAATCTCGTCCAGGCCGTCGGCAAACTCGCGGATGCACTGCGGCTCCAGCGGCCACGACACGCCGATCTTGAGCAGGCGCAGGCCCATGGCCTTGGCGCCCTCCTCGTCGATGCCCATCATCGCCAGCGCTTCCCGCACATCGAGATAGCTTTTGCCGGTGGTCACGATGCCCAGCTTGGCGTTCGGCGCGCTCCAGTCCTGGCGGTTGAGCTTGTTGAGCCGCACATAGTCGAGCAGCGCATACAGGCGCTCGCGCTGCAGGCGGTTTTCCTGTTCTAGCGGCGGGTCGGGCCAGCGAATGTGAAAGCCGTCCGCCGGGATCGGGTAGGTGTCCGGAATCCTGATCTCGACCGCCATCGGGTCAATCTCGAACGAGGACGACGACTCGATGGTGTCGCTGATCGACTTGAAGCCGACCCAGCAGCCCGAGTAGCGCGACATGGCGTAGCCGTGCAGGCCAAACTCGATGAACTCGCGCACGCCCGACGGGTTCATCACCGGAATCATGGCCGAGATGAAGGCGTGCTCGCTCTGGTGCGGCGGGCTCGACGACTTGCAGGAATGGTCGTCGCCGGCAAT
>JAQGNK010000034.1 GCA_028291905.1 Polaromonas sp. | reverse complement strand
TTGTCAAATTCCTGCAGAAAATGCTCATAGATGCTTTCAACATGCGCGCATCTGATTTGCATTTCGAGCCCTTTGAACATAGCTACCGGGTGCGCTTTCGGGTTGACGGCGAATTGCGTGAAATCTCTTCGCCGCCCGTGGCCATCAAGGAAAAGCTGGCCGCGCGCATCAAGGTGATCTCCAAACTGGACATTTCCGAGAAAAGGGTGCCGCAGGACGGAAAAATGAAGCTCAAGATCGGCCCTGACCGAGTGATCGATTTCCGGGTGAGCACCCTGCCGACCATGTTCGGCGAAAAAATCGTTATTCGTATCCTCGACCCGAGCAGCGCCAAGCTGGGCATTGATGCGTTGGGCTATGAACCGGCTGAAAAAGAACGGCTGCTGGAGGCCATCAAGCGGCCATATGGCATGGTGCTGGTCACTGGCCCGACGGGTTCGGGCAAAACCGTGTCGCTCTACACCTGCCTTAATATTTTGAATACAGCAGGCGTCAACATCGCCACGGCCGAGGATCCGGCCGAAATCACCTTGCCGGGCGTCAACCAGGTCAGTATGAATGAAAAGGCCGGCATGACGTTTCCGGTGGCTCTCAAAGCTTTCCTGCGCCAGGATCCCGACATCATCATGGTGGGTGAAATCCGCGATGTCGAAACTGCCGACATCGCCATCAAGGCCGCTCAGACCGGTCACCTTGTGTTGTCCACGCTGCATACCAATGATGCGCCCACCACGCTGACACGGATGCGCAACATGGGCATTGCGCCATTCAATATTGCCTCCAGCGTCATCCTCATCACTGCCCAACGACTGGCGCGGCGCCTCTGCCCGCACTGTAAAACGCCGGTTGATATTCCGCGTGAAACCTTGATTGAGGCTGGTTTCAAGGAAGATGATGTTGATGGTTCATGGACGCCGTTTCATCCAGTCGGGTGTGAAAAATGCACCAACGGCTACAAAGGTCGGGTAGGCATCTACCAGGTTATGCCGATTACCGAAGAACTTCAGCGTATTGTCCTGCGCGACGGCAGCGCCCTGGAAATTGCCGTCCAGGCAGAGATTGAAGGTGTCAGAAGCCTTCGCCAGTCGGGTTTGTATAAAGTTAAACTGGGAATGACCTCCCTGGAAGAGGTTTTGGGTTGTACCAATGTTTGATCTGTCGCCAGCACACGATGAAGCCTGGGTATTTGACTGCATCGACCAGGCAGCCCAAGAACCGTTCATTCAACGATAAGGCATCATGGCAACTGCAGCAGCATCCAAAAGCATCAAGGAATTTGTCTTCGAATGGGAAGGCAAGGACAGGGGAGGCAAGCAGGTCCGTGGTGAAATCCGGGCCTCTGGTGAAAACCAGGTCAAGGTTACCTTGCGCCGGCAGGGTGTGCTGGCAACCAAGATCAAAAAGCGGCGCATGCGGTCGGGCAAGTCCATCAAACCCCGTGACATTGCCATCTTTACCCGTCAGCTTGCCACCATGATGAAGGCCGGCGTGCCGCTGCTGCAGTCATTCGATATCGTGGGACGCGGCAATCCCAATGCCAGCGTGACCAAACTGCTCAACGATGTGCGTACCGATGTGGAAACCGGCACGTCACTGAGCGCGGCCTTTCGCAAGTATCCGATGTATTTCAATGCGCTGTACTGCAATCTGGTCGAGGCGGGTGAAGCCGCCGGTATTCTGGAATCGCTGCTGGACCGGCTGGCGATCTACATGGAAAAGACCGAGGCCATCAAGTCAAAGATCAAGTCGGCGCTGATGTACCCAGCTTCCGTTGTAGTGGTAGCTTTCGTGGTGGTTGCGGTGATCATGATTTTTGTAATTCCTGCGTTTAAGGAAGTTTTTTCTTCTTTCGGTGCCGATTTGCCGGCCCCTACGCTGATCGTCATGGCTATCAGCGAATTTTTTGTAGCGTATTGGTGGCTGATTTTTGGCGGAGTTGGTGGAGGAATTTATTTTTTTCTACAAGCTTGGAAACGCAGTGAAAAGATGCAAAAAGTTATGGATCGGTTATTACTGAAGATGCCTGTATTTGGCACCCTAATCGAAAAGTCCGTTATTGCCCGTTGGACCCGCACGCTGTCCACGATGTTTGCCGCTGGCGTGCCGCTGGTCGAAGCCCTCGACTCAGTGGGCGGCGCATCAGGCAATTCGCTTTATGCCGACGCGACCGAAAAAATTCAGCAGGAAGTCTCGACCGGCACCAGTCTGACGGCAGCGATGACCAACGCCAACCTGTTTCCTACCATGGTCCTACAGATGTGCGCGATTGGTGAAGAGTCGGGTTCAGTGGACCACATGCTGGGCAAGGCAGCCGATTTCTATGAAGCCGAGGTTGATGAAATGGTGGCTGGCCTGTCCAGCCTGATGGAGCCGATCATCATCGTGTTTCTGGGTACGCTGATTGGCGGCATTGTAGTGTCCATGTACCTGCCTATTTTCAAGCTGGGCCAGGTTGTCTGATGGGTTTTTCATTGGAAGAACTGGGGCCCTGGTTTGCCTCGATTCTGGCGGGACTGCTGGGGTTGCTGATAGGCAGCTTTCTCAATGTCGTGATTTACCGAATGCCGAAAATGATGGAGCGGCAGTGGGCGCAGGAATGCGCCGAGCTGGGCGGCTCACCCCCTGAATCGCTAGAAACATTCAATCTCCTGGCGCCGCGCTCGCGCTGCTCCAGCTGCGGCCACCTGATCCGCTGGTATGAAAATATTCCGGTGCTCAGCTATATTTTTTTACGGGGCAGGTGCTCTGCCTGCGCCGCGCCTTATGGCGTGCGCTATCCCCTGGTCGAAGCGGTCACGGGTGCCCTGTTTTTCTTTTGCGCCTGGCGCTGGGGCTGGACGCTGACAGCGCTGGCCTGGTGCGGATTTTCCGCTGCGCTTCTGACACTGGCGATGATCGACTGGGACACCACGCTGCTGCCCGACGACATCACCTTGCCCCTGCTGTGGGCTGGATTGTTATCGGCCGCCTTGCAGTGGAATCCCATCGTTACCTTGCCTGAAGCCTTGTGGGGCGCCGTTGCGGGCTATCTTTCGTTGTGGTTGGTGTACTGGGCTTTCAAGCTGGTAACGGGCAAGGAAGGCATGGGCTATGGCGACTTCAAGCTGTTTGCCGCGCTGGGCGCCTGGTTCGGCTGGTCGGCCTTGATTCCCATCATCCTGATGGCCTCCATCATTGGCGCTGTCATCGGGATTGCCATGAAATTCACCAGTGGCCTGCGTGAAGGGGGCTACCTGCCGTTCGGGCCCTTCCTGGCTGGCGCGGGCTTTACCGCCATGATTTTCGGACCGCAATCGATTCTTCAGTTCGTAGGCTTGTAGGCTCATGAGCAGTTCCCCTCGGCGCATTGGCCTGACGGGCGGCATAGGCAGCGGCAAAAGCACAGTGGCACGGGCACTGGTTGACTGTGGCGCCGTATTAATTGACGCGGATGCGATTTCCCGCGAGTTGACGGCAGCGGGCGGGGCCGCCATCGCCGAGGTCGCCAGGCAATTCGGCCCGCAGCTGATCGCACCCAATGGCGCCATGGACCGCGACCGCATGCGCCAGCTTGTCTTCAGCGACCCGGCCGCCCGGCATCGGCTCGAAGCCATCATTCATCCGCTGGTCAGCCAGGAGTCGGCACGGCAAACAGGCGTTGCCGGCGCCACTGGCCGCGCTTGCATCGTGTTTGATGTTCCCCTGCTGGTGGAGTCGGGGCGCTGGCGCCAGCAGCTCGACCGGGTGGTGGTGGTCGATTGCCTGGAGGCCACCCAGATTGCGCGTGTCATGTCCAGGAATGCCCTGTCGCAGGCGATGACAGAGAAAGTCATGGCCGGGCAAGCCAGTCGGGCGCAAAGGCTGGCGGCGGCCGATATCTGTATTTGTAACGAGGGTTTGTCACTGGAGGCGCTCACCATGCTGGTGCGCCGGCTGGCGCCTCGCTTCGGGCTATGATGGCAAAAAACTCCCCCATCGAAGCCAGGAAAACAAGTTCGTGATCCTTTATGAGTATCCCTTCAACGAGCGCATACGCACCTATTTGCGGCTCGAACACCTGTTTGTGCGCCTGGCCGAGCTGTTGAAGCGAGACAGCGCGATGGATCATCACCATGCGCTTGCCACCCTCTTCGAAATCATGGATGTCAGCGGCCGGGCGGACTTGAAAACCGAAGTGCTCAAGGACATTGAAAGACACAAGCAGGTGCTGGACGGCTACCGTGGCAACCCGGTGATTTCCGAGCGAGTGCTCGACGACATCACGGTCCAGCTCGACAGCTGCTTTGCCAGCCTCAATGAAATTTCTGGCAAGGTCGGGCAGTCGCTGACTGAAAACGACTGGCTGATGAGCATTCGCAGCCGCATCGGCATACCCGGCGGCACCTGCGAATTCGACTTGCCTGCCTACCATGCCTGGCAGCACCTGACGGCCAGCCTTCGCCAGCACGACCTGCAGCGCTGGGTTTCGCCGCTGGTCCCGCTGGCCGAAACCTTGACCCTGCTGCTCAGGCTGACACGTGATTCAGGTGCGCCGCAAAAAGTAGGTGCGCCAGCCGGGCAATACCAGCAAATGCTGCCACAGGGACGCACTTACCAGCTGGTGCGGCTTCGGCTGGACCCGCGCCTGGCGCTGATTCCAGAAATCAGCTGCAATCGCCTGATGGTGTCGGTACGCTTTATGCGCCAGGAAAACGATGGCCGGCTGCATGCGAATGTCGACGATACGGTGTTCGAGCTGACGCTGTGCAGCTGACACTGCTCAAGCCAAGGCTTTCAATTTCTCCGGCATTTACCTTGATGACAGCCATGAAAAAAGAACAATTGCCTGCCCGGCAGGTGGTGTGCCCCGCTTGCAAAGGCCCGAGCGTGTATGCGCCCAGCAATCCTTCCAGACCCTTTTGCAGCGAGCGCTGCAAGAATGTTGACCTGGGAGCCTGGGCCAATGAAGATTTTCGGCTGCCGGCCGAGGCACCGCCGGATGATCAGCCTTATGGCGATCCCAGGCTGCACTGACGCTGGTCTCAGCGTTAAATCCAGGCCTGCGTCGCATTGCGCGCGGATAGAAATCTAGCAACATGGACATCAAAATGAAACATACCGCCGTCAGGCCAGCCTGGATTCTTGTTTTGACGGCCGCAGCGCTGGCGGGCAATGTCCATGCAGCTGCATCCACTTCTGATTCCGGTAGCAAGCCCACTGCGACCAGGGCCGGGAAAAAGGCACCGGGCGGCCAGATCAAGTTCTTGCCGGGCTCGGCTGAAACAGTCAAGGAGCGCAGCGCCCGGCTCAAGCGCGAATGCAAGGGCAGGGTGAACGCCGGGGCCTGCTCGGGCTATACCTACTGAGCGTGCGCAGGATGAATTGAAAACGCCCATGACGGGCGTTTTCAAATTGAGATTCAGGCGTCAGGCGCGCCCAGCATCTGCTGAAGTTCGCCGTTTTGGTACATCTCCATCATGATGTCCGAGCCGCCGACGAACTCGCCCTTGACATAAAGCTGGGGGATCGTCGGCCAGTTGCTGTATTCCTTGATGCCGTTGCGGATGCTTTCGTCTTCCAGCACGTTGACGGTCGCAGGCTTGTTCACGCCGCAGGCCTTGAGCACCTGGATCGCGCGGCCGGAAAAACCGCACATCGGAAACTGGGCGGTGCCCTTCATGAACAGCACGACATCGCTGGACTTGACGATCTGGTCGATGCGCTGCTGGGTGGGGTCGGTGTGGCTCATGGTTCAAATCCTTCAGGTGGTGCGGCCCCAAGGGCCGTAAAAGTCATTTTCCGGCCATGCAATTTGATATGGCCGGGCGATTGAATAGATGGACGCCAGGGGCGGCAATTCAAAGGTTGATTATCGCCATCTGCCGGATTTCCTGTCGCGGCCGGGAATAGCCTGTCATGGCGTCCACTGCCCGCCCGAGCAGCGCGCTATGCCGGCCAGATCGAGGCGGCTCTGGACTTGCGCAAAACCCTGCGCCGCCAGCAGCGCGCGCACCGGGCCGGCCTGGTCGTAGCCATGCTCCAGCAGCAGCCATCCGCCGGGCAGCAGGTGCGCGGGCGCCTCTTCAATGATGCGCCGGATGTCGTCCAGCCCGTCGGCGCCGGCCGCCAGCGCCTGCAGCGGCTCATGCGCCAGCGCCGCCAGGTGCGGATCGGCGCTGGCGATGTAGGGCGGGTTGCTGGCGACAAGGTGAAAACTGCCGTGTACCTGTGCAAGCCAGGCGCTTTCGATGAAATCGACCGCCAGCCCCAGACGCCGCGCATTGCCACGCGCCACCTCCAGCGCGCCGGCGCTCGCATCGACCGCCGTGATGTGTGCTTCACGCCCGGCCGCCCGCAGACTGTGCGCAATCGCCAGCGCAATCGCGCCGCTGCCGGTGCCCAGGTCCAGCACCTCAAGCGCTGGCTGCAGGCCGGGCGCCTGCAGCACCTCCAGCGACCATTCGACCAGGGTTTCGGTGTCGGGCCGAGGCACCAGCACCCGCGCATCGACCTGCAGCATCAGGCCGAAGAATTCCTTGGCGCCGACCAGATAGGCCAGCGGCTCGCCCGCCGCCCGGCGCAGGCTCAGGGCGCGGAATGCCTGGGCTGCTTCAGGCGGCAGCGGGTCGGTGTCGTGCGCCAGCAGCCAGGCCCTGGCGCCGGCTGGCTTGCCCAGGGCGTGCAGCAGCAGCAGCTGGGCATCGAGCCGCTCCAGCCCGAGCAACTGCGCTGCGGCCAGGGCCTGGGCGCAAGTTTCCTGATTCATTTTTTCAGATGGCATGTGCTATTAAAAAAGTAGCTGCTAGCGCAAGCAATACCTACGCTAGAGCCCGATTTAGTATAAAAACAGGCTTTAGCAAGCTCAGCCGCCATTGTTGGCCGCTTCCA
>JAQGNK010000026.1 GCA_028291905.1 Polaromonas sp. | reverse complement strand
TCGGGCTGCGAGATCAGCAGTTCCTGCAGGTTGACGCCGAGCTTTTGGGCGTACTGGATGTCCAGCGCATGCTCGGCATCGACGAAGGCGCAGGTGCCGCCGAGTTTTTGCATCTCGGCGATGACCTGCAGCGTCAGCGTGGTCTTGCCTGACGATTCCGGGCCGTAGATTTCGACCACCCGGCCGCGCGGCAGGCCGCCGACGCCCAGCGCGATGTCCAGGCCGAGCGAGCCGGTCGACACCACCTGGATGTCTTCAATCACCTCGCCGGCGCCCAGCTTCATGATGGTGCCTTTGCCGAACTGCTTCTCAATCTGGGCCAGCGCGGCGGCCAGCGCCTTGGCTTTTTCAGTGTTCAGGCCGGGGTTGGTCTTGATCGGTGCGTCCATGAAAAATATCCTTAGAAATCAATGAGGTAAAAAGCATTGCACTCCTTTTTACCGGTAATTTCAGCCTGCCGCTTAGTGACAGTACTGGGTGCATGAACAGTACTTTATTGGGGTTATAGATTAAAGTAAACCCTGTTTTTAGTCAGTTTTCCTGATTAATCAGCCCCGTTATCAGCTAGCATCGGCTGATGCAGGAAACCTCCATTTCAAGCGCGCACGCCAGCTACGACACCACCTGGCGGCTGACGCACCTGGGCCGGCTGATGGGCGAGGCTTTGCGCCGTTTTGACGAGCGCGTGCTCTCGCTCATGGCCAGCAGCGTGCAGGTGCCGCTGGCGCTGTCGAACCTGGCGGCCCGCGACCAGGTGGGCGCCGCGCACATCCACATCACCCGGCACCTGGCGGTGGGCGGCTCGCGCCTGACCGACCTGGCACTGAGCGCCGGCATGAGCAAGCAGGCCATGGGGGACCTGGTCGACCAATGCGAAGCCTGGGGCCTGGTGCGGCGCGAAGCCGACCCGCATGACAGGCGCGCCCGGCGGGTACTGTTCACCGACACCGGCCTGGCGTGGCTTGAGGCCTTCCGCGTCGCGGTGGCGCAGGCCGAGGACGAATTTCGCCGGGCGGTGGGCGACGATGTGGCAACCGTGGTGGCGCTCGGGCTGGAGGCCTATGCCATGCCTTGATTGACAAACATCAAGCTGCATGAACAAGTCGTTGCACGGGCACGGCAATCGGCGAGCATGGCTGGTTATCAAGCTCGCGCACGGCCTAGAATTTGCAATTGATCAACGCGATCACAACAATTTTCCCGCACGCCTCGATGCGGCTGATTTCTGGAGACAAACCATGCGTATATTGATTGCCGAAGACGACCAGGTTCTGGCCGATGGCCTGCTGCGCACCCTGCGCGGCTCCGGCGCCGCCGCCGACCATGTGGCCAGCGGCACCGAAGCCGACGCCGCGCTGCTGACCAACACCGAATTCGACCTCCTGATCCTGGACCTCGGCCTGCCGCGCATGCATGGGCTGGAGGTGCTCAAGCGGCTGCGGGCGCGCGGCTCGACGCTGCCGGTACTGATCCTGACGGCGGCCGACAGCGTCGAAGAGCGGGTCAAGGGGCTGGACTACGGCGCCGACGACTACATGGCCAAGCCGTTTTCGCTGCAGGAACTCGAAGCGCGGGTGCGCGCCCTGGTGCGGCGGGGCATGGGCGGCACCAGCAGCACCATCAAGCACGGCCCGCTGGTCTATGACCAGGCCGGCCGGGTGGCCACCATCGACGGCCTGATGGTCGAGCTGTCGGCGCGTGAACTCGGCCTGCTCGAAGTCTTGCTGCAGCGCGCCGGCCGGCTGGTCAGCAAGGACCAGCTGGTCGAGCGGCTGTGCGAATGGGGCGAGGAAGTCAGCAACAACGCCATCGAGGTGTACATCCACCGGCTGCGCAAGAAAATCGAGAAAGGCCCGATCCGCATCGCCACGGTGCGCGGGCTGGGCTATTGCCTTGAGAAAATCCCAGGCTAGAAATGGTGTCCCCACGCTCCCCGCTTCGCGTGGTTCGCTGCCCCCCGAGAGGGCCGCTGCGCCTGCGGCCTGGCAAAGCCGGTCCTGCGGCCCTGGCTGAACCAGAACTGCGGCCCCTGCTGGCGATGGGGTGAAGCATTCATGCTCCTCACTGCGCTTCTTACAAAACATTCTGCGACAAGCTCAGGCCGAACGGTGGGATGCACTGCACGACATAGGCGCGCTGTCTCCCCACCAGCAGGGGCCGCGGAACTGGCTTTGCCAGGCCGCAGGCGCAGCGGCCCCCTCGGGGGGCAGGAAGCTACACGCAGTGAGCGACCGTGGGGGCCATTGCCTTGAGGCTTTTTCAACGTGCGCGGCGCAGCCTGTTCGGCGAGATCCTTGACTGGATGCTGACGCCGCTGCTGCTGCTGTGGCCCATCAGCCTGGCGCTGACCTGGCTGGTGGCCCAGAACATCGCCGGCAAGCCGTTTGACCGGGCGCTTGAATACAACGTGCAGGCGCTGGCCAAGCTGCTGGTGGTCAAGAACAACCAGGTCCAGTTCAACCTGACGGCGCCGGCCCGCGAGATTTTGCGCGCCGACGACACCGACCAGATCTACTACCAGGTCATGGGCACGCACGGCGAATACCTGAGCGGCGAGCATGACTTGCCCGCACCCGCCGATGAGGAAGGCGCCAGCGAGGGCGCGGTCCGGCTCCGGGAGGATGTGATCCGGGGCGAGGACGTTCGCGTGGCCTATACCTGGATCAAGGTGGACATGAAAGGCACGGGGCAATTGCCGGTATCGGCCCCGGTGCCAGCCCCGGCGCTGGTGCTGGTGCAGGTGGCTGAAACGCTGGAAAAGCGCAAGACGCTGGCCACTGAAATCGTCAAGGGCACGATGGTGCCGCAGTTCGTCACGCTGCCGCTGGCGGTGCTGCTGGTGTGGCTGGCGCTGGTGCGCGGCATCAAGCCGCTGGCGCAGCTGGAGCGGCGCATCCGCGCCCGCAAGCCCGACGACATGAGCCCGCTGGACGACACCGACGTGCCCGAAGAAGTGGTGCCTCTGGTCGATTCGGTCAACGATCTGCTCAGCCGGCTCAAGGTGTCGCTGTCCACCCAGAAGCGCTTTCTGGCCGATGCCGCGCACCAGCTCAAGACGCCGCTGGCCGGGCTGAGCATGCAGGCCGACCTGGCGCAGCGCGAAACCAATGCGGAGGAGCTGAAAAAGTCACTCAAGCACATCGGCCAGTCCAGCATCCGCGCCACCCACACCGTCAACCAGCTGCTGGCGCTGGCACGCGCCGAAACCGCCGGCCGGGCACTGGTCAAGCACCGGGTGGACATGGTGAGGATCGTCTCGGAGGTCATGGCCGACTCGGTGCCGCGCGCCCTGGAAAAGAAGATAGACCTGGGCTACGACGGCCCCGCCGCCGGCGAGCAGCCGACTTTTCTGCAGGGCAACCCGACGCTGCTGGGTGAACTGGTGCGCAACCTGCTGGACAACGCGCTGAACTACACGCCCGAGCACGGCCATGTCACGCTGCGGCTGCTGGTGGACCGTTTCAGCGGCGTGCTGGTGCTGATCGTCGAGGATTCGGGGCCGGGCATTCCCGAGTCGGAGCGGGAGCTGGTGTTCCAACCGTTTTACCGGGCGCTGGGCACCAATGTCGATGGCTCCGGCCTGGGCCTGGCCATCGTGCTGGAGATCGCGCAGCAGCACGGCGCGACGATTTTGATCGAAAACGCCAGCCTGCCGGGCCACCCCGAAACGCCGGGAACGCGCATCACGGTGCGGTTTGCGGGCATGGGCTGAGTCCTTGCTTGTTTCTTGCAGTTGCTCAAGTGCTTGCCGCCTACAGGGCAAGCCCTGCAGGAAAGCCGGCATCGTTCCCGCCAAAACGGGGACGACCACCATCGCACGGAGCTGAGCAGTTGCAGTTGCAGTTTTTCAAGCAAAAAGTGCCTGCAGCGCAATAGCTTCCTGCGCAGGCAGCTATTGTTTAAATAGCAAGCTTCATCTGCGGGTAGTCGGTGTAGCCCCTGGCGCCGCCGCCGTAGAAGGTGGCCTGGTCGGGCTGGTTGAGCGGCGCGTTGCTGCGCAGCCGTTCCACCAGGTCCGGGTTGGCGATGTAGGGCCGGCCGAAAGCCACCAGGTCGGCGCCGTCCTGGAGTGCCTGCTCGGCCAGGGCCTTGTCGTAGCCGTTGTTGACCATCCAGGCGCCCTTGCCGCCGCCGCTGCGGTAGGCCGCCTTGAAGGCGGCATAGTCGAACGGCCGCTCGGGCAACTCGCGCGCGCCGCCGGTGGCGCCCTCGATGACGTGGATGAAGGCCAGGTCCAGCTTGGCCAGCTGCTTGGCCACGTACTCGAACAGCTGCTGCGGATGCTCGTCGAACGCGTCATTGGCCGTGGTGACCGGCGACAGGCGGATGCCGGTGCGCCCGCCGCCCACCGCATCGACCACGGCGCGCACCACTTCAAGCAGCAGGCGGGCGCGGTTACGGATCGGGCCGCCGTAGTCGTCGGTGCGGTGGTTGGAGCCGCTTTTGAGGAACTGGTCGAGCAGGTAGCCGTTGGCGCCGTGGATTTCCACGCCGTCGAAACCGGCGGTCTGCACCGCATTGAGCGCGGCGGCGCGGTAGGTGTGCACGATGTCGGGCAGTTCCTCCGAATCCAGCGCGCGCGGCATGGAGGTTGCCACGAAGGTCGGCACGCCGTCCTTGAGCAGCACCGTCTTGGTCTTGGCGACGATGGCCGAAGGGGCGACCGGCTGGCCGCCGCCCGGCTGCAATTCATTGTGCGAAACCCGGCCCACATGCCACAGCTGCACCACGATCTTTCCGCCGGTGCTATGCACCGCTTCGGTGACGCGCTTCCAGCCGTCGAGCTGCTCAGTGCCGTAGAGGCCCGGCACATCGGCATAGCCCTGGCCCTGGTGGCTGATGGCGGTGGCCTCGCTGATGAGCAGCCCGGCCGTGGCCCGCTGGGCGTAGTACTCGGCCATCAGCGGTGTGGGAATGGCGTCGGGCGCGCGGTTTCGCGTCAGCGGCGCCATTACGATGCGGTTGGCCAGCAGCAGGTTGCCGGCCTGGACGGGATCGAATAAAGAAGGCATAAGATTTCCTGAATGAAGGGGGTGAAAATACCGGTTCACGGCAAGCCGGGCAGCGCTGGGCCTGCGGGCTGCCGGCTTTCTAGATCAGGCCTTCTTCCTTCATGGCCGTCTGCACGGCAGGGCGCGCCGCAATGCGTTCGCGAAAGGCCGCCAGATTGGCCAGGCCGGAAATGTCCACGCCCACCTTCGGCGCCCAATTGGTCACAGTGAAAAGGTAGGGGTCGGCCACGCTGAACTGATCGCCCATCAGGTAGGACTTGCCGGCCAGTTCGCCATCGACCCACTTCAGGCGCGACAGCAGTTTGTCGATGGTGGTGGCTTTGTACTCGGCCGGCGTTGCCGGATTGAACAGCGGGCTGAAGCCCTTGTGCAGTTCGGTGCCGATGAAATTGAGCCAGGACTGCAGCTGCGCCCGCGCCACGGTGCCGTTGGGCGGCGCCAGCTGCTTGTCCGGCACCTGGTCGGCGATGTACTGGACGATGGCCGGGCCTTCGATGAGACGTGTGCCGTCGCTTAGCTCGAGCAGCGGCACATAGCCCAGCGGGTTGATGCTGTAGTAGTCGGTGCCGTCTTCCAGGCGATGGGTCTTGGTGGGCGCCAGCAGGTGCTCGAACTTCAGGCCCGACTCATGCAGCGTGATGTGCGGTGACAGGGAGCAGGCGCCGGGAGAATAGTAGAGCTTCATGAAAATGTCCTTTGAGAGTGAAGGCAGGCTGGCTATTGGAAGAATAGAAAAAGACGCCGCCGCAAGGCAGTCTTGCATGCTAGCCCCAGACGGCGCGGTCTGCTCGGCACCGCATTTTTTGACCACCGGGCCATACCGGCATGAAAACCCGCCGACCGGGCCATGGCAAATCCTGAGAAGATGAAATCCCGGTGAACCTGAAAACAGGTTACCGCAAAACGGCTAGCGCTTCGTCCTACAAGGCCCTAGGGGCAGGGCTTATTGAAAAAAAGGACGCTGGCTCTTAGTATCCAAATCATCGGCGCGAGGCTTTTTCAATCGTTTTGGCAGGCGATTTTTCGCCCGGCGTCCGAAGCTATTTCCAAGGGAGACAACAATGATTAAATACGCCATTATTTTTGCAGTCATTTCACTGGTTGCCGCCGCCCTGGGCTTCAGCGGCGTGGCGGCGGGCGCCGCCGGCATTGCCAAGGTCCTGTTCGGCCTGTTCCTGATCCTGGCGGTCATCTTCATCGTCCTGGCCGCGCTGGGGGTGGGCGCGGTCAAGAAAATCATGAAGTAATCCTGAGCCATGCGCCGCCTATCGCTGCCTTCGGTGACCGCCATGTCACAGCTCAAAGATCGACTGCTGCATCCCTGGACGAATCGGGATGACCCCAAAGTCAAAGCCAATCTGCCTTCGGTGGCCCGGCCGCGTCCGGTCGGCTTTCCGGCCAGCATTGCCGAATTCCTGCTGGTGTTCCGGCTGAAAGCGCGGCGCCGTTCCGCGCTGTCGACTGACATGCTCGAGCGTGCCGTCCGTGTAATATTTGTGACCTGCAAGCACTGGTTTGCGGACACCGACCGGCACAAGCCAAGCCCGCGCAGATACGACTAGCCAGGTGTGCCAGCGGGCCGTGGCGACCAGCCGCTCTTTATGTTTTCTCTTCAGGAACCACGCGCCTCATGCACACCTCACTCGTTGACTGCCTGCTCGAATACGAAGTCAGCAACCCCACCCATTTCCTTTTCAACATCGAAGCGGCCTTTCATGACGGCCACGAAGTCCTTGAAGAGCGGCTGACCATCACGCCCAGCATCAAGGTGCGCCACTTCAGCGACGAGCGCAGCGGAAACCGCTTCTTCCGGCTCGATGCGCCCAAGGGCATCCTGTCCGTCAACTACCACGCCCGCATCAACCTGCACCCGCCCACGGTGCCCGATGACCTGGAGGAAATGCCGGTGACCGCGCTGCCCGACGAGGTGATGCACTACCTCATGCCCAGCCGCTACTGCGAGTCCGATTCCATGGGCCGCATTGCCCAGCAGCTGTTCGGCAAGCTGCCGCCGGGCATCAGCCGGGTGCGGGCGATTGAAGAGTGGATCTACCAGTCCATCGAGTACAAGCCCGGCTTTACCCAGGCCACCACGACGGCGCAGGACGTGTTCGTGCAGCGCATCGGCGTGTGCCGCGACTTCGCGCACCTGGGCATCACCCTGTGCCGGGCGCTGAACATTCCGGCGCGGCTGGTGGTGGGCTATGTGTATTTCATCGAGCCGCCGCAGGATTTCCATGCGGTGTTCGAGGCCTGGCTGGGCGGGCGCTGGGTGGTCTTCGACGCCACCCGCTCGGCGCCGGTGGACCGGCTGGTGCGCATCGGCACCGGCCGCGACGCCAAGGACGTGGCGTTCGCGACGATTTTTGGCGGCATGTACATGCGGCGCAAGGAAACCACGGTCATTGAAGGCGACATTCCGCCGCTTGACATGCCCGATGCGGCCGCTGAGCCCGTTGCCGCGCCTGTCGTCGTGTCCGAGATTTAGGCAGTCCCGGCGGCACGATGCCGGCCGGCATTGTGCTGCGCCACGGGCGTTGATTCGAGGCGATTGACTGCAACCTCGGGGAAGCTTTTCACGGCGCTGCGTGCCAAACAGATTCTGATGCGCCATCTGCATCAATCCTTCATATTTTTGCAATATACATTGCAAAAAATCTCACGCATTATCAGCCGCTGCCACGCAACCCGGCTGCCCGCGCCCTGCGGGGCCAGCACCTGAATGACCCCTGCATGAACCCTCCTCATCTTGTTCTGGGCGCCCTCAACGGCGACGACATCGGCCATGAAATTGTTCCCGCCGCCGTCGCGGTGGCGTCGGCGGCGGCCGAAATCCACGGGCTGCGCATCGACTGGCGGCCGATGCCCATCGGCCGCACGGCGCTGGACACGCATGGCACGACGCTGCCGGAGGGCACGCTGCAGACGCTGGCCGCCATGCATGGCTTCGTGCTCGGCCCCATCGGCCACCGCGACTACCCGAAAGGGCCGGGCGCCATCAATCCGCACCCGATCATGCGCAAGCAGTTCAACCTGTTCGCCAACGTCAGGCCGACCCGCTCCTACCCCGGCATCGGCTGCCTGTACGACGATGTGGACCTGGTCATCGTGCGTGAGAACAACGAGGGGTTCCAGCCCGACCGCAACATGGTCGCCGGCTCGGGCGAGTTCAGGCCCACGGACGAGGTGACGCTGTCGGTCCGCGTCATCACCCGCACCGGCAGCGAACGCGTCGCCCGGGTGGCGCTGAGCCTGGCGCAGTCGCGGCGCAAGCTGCTCACGCTGGTGCACAAGAACACGGTGTTCAAGCTCGGCTGCGGCATGTTCGTCGAGGAATGCCGCAAAGCCGCGAAAGACTTCCCGGAGGTCACCGTCAATGAAGTGATCGTGGACACCATGGCGATGCGGCTGGTGCGCGACCCGCAAAGCTTTGACGTCATCGTCACGACCAACCTGTTCGGCGACATCCTGAGCGACGAGGCGGCCGGGCTGGTGGGGGGCTTGGGCATGGCGCCGGGGCTGTGCATCGGCGACGGCGACTTTGCCATGGCGCAGGCCACGCACGGCTCAGCGCCCGACATCGCGGGCACCGGCCGCGCCAATCCCTATGCCATGATTGACTCGACCCGCATGCTGCTGGACTGGCTGGGCCGGCGCCACGGCATTGCTGAGGCCGTGAATGCCGCGCAGACCATGGAAGGCGCCATCGTGGCCGCGCTGGCCGATCCGGCGGCGCGCACCGGCGATATCCGGGGCACCGGGACCACCGCGTCCATGACGTCGGCCATCATCAAGGCGCTGCGCTGAGGGCGGTGCGCGCGTCATGCAGCAGCCCGGCGGGGTTTGGCGGCGATGAAAAACCAGCCGGCTGACGCAGCGCAACTTGATTAAAGTGGCAGGGCTTGACGCTTTCATTCCAACCGGCGAAATCCATGATTTTTGACGCCTGCGGTCTCGACTTCGGGACCTCCAACTCCACCGTCGGCTGGAGCCGCCAAAGCCAGCCGGTGCTGCTGCCGCTTGAGGACGGCAAATTGACCTTGCCGTCGGTCATTTTTTTTCATGCGGAAGACACCCACGCCAGCTATGGGCGCCGGGCGCTGGCCGACTACCTGGACGGCCATGAAGGCAGGCTGATGCGCTCGCTCAAGAGTCTGCTCGGCACGTCGATGATCGACGACTACACCGACCTGATGGGGCGTGCGCTGCCCTTTCGCAAGCTGCTGGAGCAGTTCATCGGCGAGCTCAAGGGCCGGGCCGAGCGAAGCGTCGGCCATGAGTTCAGCCGGGGCGTCTTCGGGCGGCCGGTGTTTTTTGTCGATGACAACCCCGAAGCAGACCGGCGGGCCGAGGACACCCTGCGCGAGATTGCCAAGGCGGTCGGGTTTCGGGAGGTGGCGTTCCAGTTCGAGCCCATCGCGGCGGCCTTCGACTATGAATCGCAAATCACCAGGGAAGAGCTGGTGCTGGTGGTCGACATCGGCGGCGGCACCTCGGACTTCTCGCTGGTGCGCCTGTCGCCCGAGCGCGCCGCCAAGGCAGACCGGCGCGGCGACATCCTGGCCAATGGCGGCGTCCACATCGGCGGCACCGACTTCGACAAACACCTCAGCCTGTCGAGCGTGATGCCGCTGCTGGGCATGGGCAGCCTGCTGCGCAGCGGCCGGCAGATGCCGTCGGCCCAGTACTTCAACCTGGCGACCTGGCACACCATCAATTTCGCCTACACCCGCAAAGCCTGGGCGGAAATCCAGGACATGCAGCGCGAGGCGCTGGAAAAAGACAAGCTCGACCGGCTGACGAACCTGGTGCGCCACCGCTCGGGCCACTGGCTGGCGCTGCAGGTCGAGGCCGCGAAAATCGCGCTGTCCGGGGCCGGCGCCACCCGCATCGAGCTGGGCCGGATCGAGCCCGGCCAGTCGTTTTTGCTGGAACGCGCCGGCTTCGACGCGGCCATCGCGCAGCTGGTGGCGCGGATCGAGCAGGTCGTCACCGCCCTGCTGCGGGATGCCGGCGTCGCGGCGGCCGGCATCGACACGGTGTTTTTCACCGGCGGCTCCAGCAGCGTGCCGCTGCTGCGGGAAAAAATCGCCGCGCTGCTGCCGGGCGCCAGGCGTGTCGAGGGCGACCTGTTCGGCAGCATCGGCATGGGCCTGGCCATCGACGCCCGGCGCAGGTTCGGCTAGCGCGCCACCGCCCTGGCCTGCAACAGCGGGCCCAGCCGTCCGTTTGCTATTTAATTGATAGCTATCAGCGCAGGCGCTGCATGCGCTAGAGCCTTATTTAATGCTCAAGTTCGAAAAACGCCTTCACCGGGGAAGCGTCGAAGCCAGCCGGGCAGCATTGGCGGGCGCCGCAGCCGCAGCCGCAGCCGCAGCCATCAGGCCAGGTATTTCTCCCGCACCCAGCCGGTCCGCACCAGTGTTCTGGCGACCCAGCCGATCAGCAGCACGGTGGAGATGACGCGAAAGAAATGAAAGGCCGTCACGATGGGCGCGCCGATGCCGAAGGTCTTGGCGATGATCGCCATCTCGGCCGTTCCGCCGGGGGCCACGGCCAGGAATGCCGTCAGCAGCGAAATCGCGCCGGTCCTGCTCAGGCTCCACGCCAGCAGCACGCAGATGGCCAGCATGCTGAGGGTGACCACGGCGGCCGACGCCAGCATGCGCGGCGACTTCATGAAGAACTGGCGCGTCATGTGCTGCCCGAGGCTCCAGCCGATCAAGATTTGCGCCGCCACCAGCGCCGCCGGGTACATGCGCGCCGTGGTGCCGGACGCGGCAAAGCAGCCGGCCATCAGCACCGGGCCGAGCAGCCAGGCGTTGGGCAGGCGCACGCGGTCGGCGAGCCAGCCGCACAGCGGCGCGAGCCCCAGGAACAGCACCCCGAGCTGCCAGGAAATGGCCGGCGTCGCGGCGGAAATATAGGGTGCGGCTTGCTCACCGCTGTAATGCGCCACCACCGACGCCAGGCTGACCACCAGGATGATGCGGATGGCATGCGCCGAGGCCACCTGCGCGCCGTCGGCGCCGGCTTTTTGCGCCTGCAGCGCCATTTCGGCCGAGGCGCCGACCGCCACCGAATAGATGGCCGTTGGCGCGTCGAGCCTGGCCATGCGCTGGATCGCCCGGGCGAACAACATGGTCAGGCCAATGGAAAAGACCGAGCCCAGCAGCATCCAGTGCCCCAGGGAAGCCACCTCACGGATGATGTCCTGGGTAAACGTCAGGCCAAGCGCGGTGCCGATGGTGACCTGAGCGGCGCGCCGGCCCTGGATCGGCTGCCGCGCACCGGCGCCCAGCAGCATGGCGACCGCCACGCCCATCATCGACCCGAGCACCCAGGGCAGGGGAACGGCAAGTAGAAAGAAGGCATAGCCGCCCGCCGCCCCCGCCGCGAGCGTCAGCAGCCTGCGCCCTGCCTGGGCGGCGGCGCCTTGCGCAAGGGCCACTCAGCTGCCCAGGTAGGTGCCGCCATTGACATGCAGCGTCTGCCCCGTGATGAACCGGGCCGCAGGCCCCGCCAGCCAAGCCACCTGCGCCGCCACCTCGACCGCCGTGCCGCGCCGGCCGAGCAGGGGCTGGTGCCTCGCATGGTGGCTGGGCGCGGCGCTGGCGCTGGCGGCGTTGCGCGCCGTGTCTATCATGCCGGGCGAGACGCAGTTGACGGTGATGCCGTCGGGCGACAGGTCATGCGCCAGCGCCCGGGTCAGGCCGACCAGCCCGGCTTTCGCAGTGACGACATGGACGCGGTGGGCCGCGCCGGTGTGCGCCGTCATGCCGCCGATGTTGATGACCGCCGCGCGGCCCGATTGGCGCAGCAGCGGCAGCGCGGCCTGCGTGCAGAAAAACGCGCCGTCGAGGATCACGGCGAGCGTGTCGTGCCAGTCCTGGACCGAAATATCGTCGATCTTTGCTTCGCGGCGGATGGCGGCGTTGTTGACCAGAATGTCGAGCCGGCCCCATTCGCCGCTAATCTTGTCCACCATGGCGGCGACGGCCTGCGGGTTGGTGACATCGCCAGCGCACAGCAGCGCCTGGCCGCCGCCGGCCCTGATCTCATCGACCACGGCCTGCCCTTCCTCGACGGACGAGCGCACATTGACGGCAATCGCCACGCCGGAGGCGGCCAGCGCCAGCGCGATTTCGCGGCCGATGTTGCGGCCCGAACCGGTCACGAGCGCGACGGCTGAAGCTTGGGGTTGTGTGTTCATGAGGGGCGCCTCCTCAGACCGGCAGCGACGAAAGATCGACCTGAGGCTGGTCCAGCAATGCGGCCAGGGTGGCGGCCATCGCCTCCGCCTGGGCTGCTGTCAGACCGCCGTATTCGCAGTTCGCCAGGAATTTGCGCCGGAGGTCTTCGGCGCTGAGCGGATGCTCGGCGCCGCCCTTGAAATAGCCCTGGCGATGCTCGTAGGTTTCGCCGTTCTTGAGGGTGACCCGCAGATGCCCGGTGAACTGGTTCGGATACGGATTGGCCGGATCGACGATGTAGCGCACCTTGCTGGCCAGGCGCACCATGGCCGGGTCTTTCACCACCGCTTCGTCGTACTCGCCCAGGCCGGCGTCGCCCCTGAGAATGCCGGCGGCGATGGCGTACGGCGTGCTGAATTTGGCGGCATAGCCGTTGGGCGGCGAATGCTTCATGGCCAGCGGCTCCCACAGCCGGTGCACGATGCCTTCGGCGGTTTCGGCCTCGATGGCGGCGATCTGCTCGGGATCAATGCCCCGGCCGCGAAACGCGACGCCGCAGTCGATGTAGGGATGGGACATGGTGCCGCAGGCATAGGGCTTGAACGCAATCGTGGTGCACAGCCACTGTTCGCCGAATCCGGCCAGCATGGCCTCGAAATCGCCGTCCAGCGTGTTGGCAAAGCCGTGGAACAGGCCATGGTGCCCCTCGAACACGGTTTTGGGGCCTTCAAAGCCACCCATCGCCAGCCGCACGGCGCGGTAGCCCGACTGCGCCGCCCAGCCCGGATGCATGCGTTTGGTCCAGGAGCCGTCGGCCAGGTATTCGATGATCCCGCCTGCCATGCTGCCGGCAATGCCGAAGGCGTTGACGAGTTCTTTTTCAGACAGCCGCAAAGCCGCGCCGATGCCCGCGACCGCGCCCATGACGCCGAAGATTGCCGTCGGGTGAAAACCCGCCTTGTGCACCCGCATCGGGGCCACCTTGCACAGGCGGCACATCACTTCGGTGCCCACGGCGATGCCGCGCAGCAGGTCGGCGCCCGACAGCGCATGCCGCTCGGCCGCCGCCAGCAGGGCCGGAATGATGACCACGCCGGCATGGACCGGCCCGCCCTCGTAGGTGTCGTCAAAGTCTTCGCCGTGCGAGGCGATGCCGTTGACAAACGCCGCCCCTTCGGCGCCCAGCCTGCGTGAAAACCCGATCACCGTGCAAGGGCCGTCGCCGTCGATGGCTGCCAGTGCCGCCTTGACATAGACCTCGCTCCGCGCGGAAATGCACAGGCCGGAAATGTCCAGCAGCAGCCGGTCGGCCACCGCCCTGACGCCGGCATCGTTTTCAGGGGCGCTGGCCAGGATGGCCTGCGCCAGCCGCGCTGAAACCGAAGCCTGCGGCTTGACGGGGTGATTGCTATCGGACATATTTTTCTCCCTTTGGGGTGTTCGTGTTGATGAATGGGTGGTGCATGGCCGCAACAGGACAAAACTTCATCCGGCCAGCCCGGCAGGCGCTGCGCTGACGGGTTCGCGCACCGGGCCATCACCAAAGCCGGCGAGCTTCAGTGCATGGCGGTCTTGCGCCAGCGCTTGCATAAATTCCGCAGCCCGCGCGGGGCACTTCGACTGCGCGGCCAGCCCCGCCGAATAGAGGGCGGCCATCTGAAGCCCGGCCGGAAAAGGCCCGGCCAGCGCGATGCGGCTGCTGGCGATGATCTCGGTCATCTGCATCACGCCCAGCTCGCCCTGCCCGCTTGCCTGCGCCAGCCGGTCCATGGCTTCGTGGCCGCTGGCGCAATACATCAGCCGCGGCTGCAGCTGCGCGCCGATGCCGAGCTGCTCCAGCACTTTGAGCAGTGCCTTTCCGGCGGTCGCCGCCGCAGGGTCGGGGCAGAAGATTTTCTCGCACGCCAGCAGCGTGGCGCGCAGCGCCTGCAGGCTGCCGACCGGCGGCAGCGGCATGCCCGCACGAACGGCAATGCCGGTGCCCACCGTGCCCAGATCGACACGCGAACCCGCCACCACCCGGTTTTTATGGATCAGCTCATCGATCAGGCCATCGGTCAAAATGATCACGTCCACCGGCTCGCCCGCCAGGACACGCGACTTCAGCGAATGAACCGCGCCATAGCTGCTGTTGATGACGCCATTGCTTTCCGATTGAAAGCGCTGCACGAGACGCGCCACGACCGCCTGGGCGGCGCCGGCACTGAAAATATCAAGAGTTTCCAACCTTCTCTCCAAAATAAGCGCTGGGTGCCCGGAGGGGTCGCCCGAACCTGCTTGAATAGCCCGCCATGTTGCGACACGAGGGCGGGGACTGGCCCGGCGGATCAGCCGCAACACGGCGCTTGAGGAAATGCCGGCGCTGTCTTTGATCAAGGCATCGCGCCAGAGCGAAATCACCCTGACTTTCAATTGGCAAGACCAGGGCACCCGGGGTATTTGCTACCAAATTTATAGCTGCATGCGCATGCCGTTCGTGCGCCCGAGGCATATTTGATGCTAAAAACCTGTTTGCAGCTTAAAACGAATGCGCGCTGGCAACCGAAGGGCACTTGCACCGAGAGCCAGGCCTTCGCCGGCCACGGGGCCAGCGCATACGGCACTCGCTCGCCATCAGCGCACCAGCTTCATGCCGGCCAGCTGGAACTGGGTCCGCATGTCTTTTTCGATCTGCTCAATCGACTTCTTCAGCTCCGCGCCGTTGGCATAGCTGTCTTCCAGCTGGTTTTCCTCCACGTACTTCTTCCAGGAGGCTGTCTGGCGCAGCTTGGAGAAAAGGTCCTCGTAATAGGCCAGCGCTTCCGGCGGAAAGGCCGGCGGGGCCACGACGGCGCGGATCTGGGGCGTGGCCACCACGTCATAACCGGCCTGCTTGAGGGTCGGCACATTGGGGTAGCCGGGCAGCGGCTTTTCCGACAGCTGCGCCAGCACGCGCAGCTTGCCGGCGCGCACCTGCTCGCCGGCCTCCTGCGGCTCGATCACCATCATGTCGACATGGCCGCCGAGCACGGCCGCCAGGCGCTCGCCGCCGCCCTGGAACGACACGAAAGCCCATTTCGCGCCGGTGTGCTGCTGCAGCGTCTGGCGGATGATGTTGTCGCGCGAGGTGACCGACCCGCCGGACTGCTTGAGTTCGCCCGGCTTGGCCTTGGCCGCGTCTACGAATTCCTTCAGCGTCTTGTAGGGCGAATCGGCCCGCACCACGATCACGGCCGGCTCCAGCAGCAGGCGCGCCACGGGCGTCAGGTCCTGCAGCGTCACCTTGGCTTCGCTGGTGGTGAGCGGGTTGGCGATCCAGACGCTGGTGATGAAGCCCAGCGTGTGCGGGTCGCCTTTTCGCTCGGCGATGGCGGCAGCGGCCACGGCGCCATTGCCGCCGGTCTTGTTGAGCACCTGCATGCGCACCGGCAGCAGGTTTTCCTTGGCCAGCATCTGCGCCACGGCCCGGGCCAGCAGGTCATTGCCGCCGCCGGGCCCGGTGTGCACGATCACATCGACGGTCTTGGTCGGCTTCCACTGGGCCTGCGCGAAACCGCTGAAAGTGGCCAGCGCCGCAACGGTCACGGCGCAGAGGGTTCTGGAAAATGTCATCACGGGGTGTCTCCTGTCTTGTGAAAAGGTCGATGGCGGATAAAAACTCTGGAATTCAGGCTTCCTGGTCGATCACCTGCACCCGCACCGAGTTGAATTTCTTCATCAGCGGCACGATCAGCAGGAAGGCGGCAATCAGCAGCAGCACGGCGGGAATCGGGCGGAACAAAATCGACACCTGGCCCTGCGACATCATCAGCGCCTGGCGCAGCGCTTTTTCCATGGCGTCGCCCAGCACCAGGCCCAGCACCAGCGGCGCGGTCGGAAAGTTGAGCTTGCGCATGCCATAGCCGACCAGGCCGAAGCCGACCAAGAGGCCGAGCTGGAAAATGCTGGAGTCGGTGGTGTACACGCCGACGATGGACACGCCCAGGATCAGCGGGTACATCACGTAGCCCGGCATTTTCAGCAGCTGGGCAAAGATGGCGACCAGCGGCAGGTTCAGGATCAGCAGCACCACGTTGCCGATGTACATGCTGGCCACCAGCCCCCAGAACATGGCCGGGCTTTCCTCGATGAACAGCGGGCCGGGCTTGAAGCCCCACAGCACCAGCGCCGCCAGCAGGATGGCGGTCGTTCCGCTGCCCGGAATGCCCAGCGTCAGCAGCGGCACCATGGCGCCGGCGGTGTCGGCGTTGTTGGCGGCCTCGGGCGCCGCCACGCCCTCGATCACGCCGGTGCCGAATTTTTCAGGATGCCTGGAGACCGATTTCTCGATGCCGTAGCTCAGAAACGATGAAATCGTCGAGCCCGCGCCGGGAAGAATCCCGATGATGAAGCCGATGAAGGAGCCATTGAGGAAAGCGAAGCGGCAGTCCTTCATGTCCTGCCAGGTGGGCATCAGGTTCTTCAGCCCCTTGGGAATCGGCAGCATGTCCACCGGCTTGGAGTGCTCCATGTTGGCCATCACCTCGCCGACGGCAAAGATGCCGATGGCCACGATCACGAACTCGATGCCGCCCAGCATTTCGGTCTGGCCGAAGGTGAAGCGCGACGTCGCGGTGAACAGGTCGGTGCCCATGCTGGCGATCCACAGGCCCACCATCATCGACAGCAGGGCCTTGGTCAGCGAGTCGCCGGCCAGCAGCGCGACCATGGCCAGGCCCAGCGCCATCAGGGCAAAGTATTCGGGCGAGCTGAAGGCCAGCGTGAGCTTGGCCAGCGGCGGCGCCACCAGCATCAGCGCCAGCGTGCCGAGGGTGCCGGCGACAAACGAGGCGATGGCGCTCATGCCCAGGGCGGCGCCGGCCCGCCCCTTGCGCGCCATCTGGTAGCCGTCGAGGCAGGTGACGACCGACGAGGTCTCGCCCGGCACATTGAGCAGGATGGCGGTGGTCGAGCCGCCGTATTTGGCGCCGTAGTAGATGCCGGCCAGCATGATCATGGCGCCGGTGGGGTCCATCTTGAAGGTCAGCGGCAGCAGCATGGCGATGGTGGCCGGGGGGCCCAGGCCGGGCAGGACGCCGACCACCGTTCCCAGGAAGCAGCCCACGAAGCACATGACGAGGTTCATGGGCGTCAGGGCCACCGAGAAGCCCTGCATCAATCCGCTAAAGATATCCATGGCGTGGGGTCTCGTTATTTCTGGAAAAGCGTTCCGATGGGCAGCTGCAGCTCAAGCGCCCAGGAAAAAAGCGCATAGAAACCCACCGCGCCGCCCACCGCATAGGCCAGCGCTTCGCGCTGCGGCCGGCCGAACATGATGGCGATGATGAACCAGGTCAGCAGCCCGAAGGCCAGCATGAAGCCGATGAACTTGAGCGCCGCCACGCAGGCGGCCAGCGCCAGCCAGCAGGCCATTGCACGGCCCAGTTCGCCCCACTGGAAGGCTTTCTGCTTCGCCTGCGGGTCGCTTTTGAGCACCGTTCCGGCCACCAGGAAAACGGACAGAACCAGCATGATGCCGCCGTACCAGCGCGGAAAGAAACCCGCGCCCGGGCCGTCCTCGGCCATGTAGTTCCAGCCCCAGGCCTGGCTCATGATGTAGATGCCCAGCGCCGCCAGCGCCAGGCCGGCCCAGAAATCGCCCTTGCGGGTGAATGCGTTCATTGCTTGTCTCCTGTCTCTGTCGTTTCTGCCGCGCTTTTTGATGGGCGGTCGATTTATTGCTGGCGGCCAGGGCACATGCCAGCGGCCCGTCTTGCCGTCAGTCCCCTTGTCCGTTTTGCGGCTCAGCTTCCGAGTTGGGTATACCGGCCGATTTCCACCAGCTCGGCGATGGTGCCGCCCGGATCGCGGAACTTGACCGGAATGACGCCCGGATCGCTGATCACTTCGCAGCCCAGCAACTGGATGTCCCGGGTGGACTTTTCCAGGTCCTCGACTTCCACCGCGAAATGGTGGATGCAAGGGCCGTCGCCGGCCGCGCTGGACTCCGCCGATGTCGTGCCCTCGTCGTACTTGATCAGGGTGAAGTCGATTTCGCCGTCGGTCATGTGGCGCGACGTGTGGTCGCGCGTCTTCTTGGTTTCGGTGTCCCGGAAGTCGAACAGCCTCTTGTAGAAATCGCCCACCGCCTGGATGTCGTCCACCTTCAGCGAAATATGCGTGATCCGGCTGATCTTCTGGCCCGCGTTGTCGGTCTTGTAGCGGCCGATTTCCACCAGCTCGGCAATCGTGCCGCCGGGCGCCCGGAACTTGACCGGGATCACGCCCGGATCGCTGACCACCACGCAGCCGTTGGCCTTGATGTCCTCGGTCGCTTGCTCGATGTCCTCGACCTCGATGCCGAAATGGTGGATGCACGGCCCGGCGCCCGACGCGGTGGATTCGGCCGACGTGGCGTCATCGTCATAGGTGAGCAGCGTGAAATCCATTTCGCCGTCCGTCATGTGGCGGGACGTGTGGTCGCGCGTTTTCTTGGTTTCCGCGTCCCGGAAATTAAACATCTTCTGGTAGAAGTCACCGGTTTTCTGGATGTCGTCTACTTTCAATGACAGATGGACGATGCGACTCATTCAATGCTCCTTGGTGGTTGGCGAGGGGCCAGGCCCGTTCACGCTGCTTCATTCGGATTCAGGCGGCGCCTCCTGCCCCGGGAAGCCGCGCCTGCGCCTTTTCAAAAATTTTTACACCCGACCGGACCGGCCCTGCATCAGGAAAATCCCGGCCCCCACATCGTTCTCCAAGGCGGCGGGCCCTCTGGCATCGCGGTCCGCCGCGCCTTCGAAAAAGCGACATGAGGGCAATGATGGGGCAAGTTAAACGAACAGTAAAATGCAATCTTTCTTATGATTGATGCGCGGGACACATGAATTTCAATCTACCTGATCTGCGCGCCTTCGTGGCCGTGGCCAAGCTCGGCAGCTTTCGCGCCGCTGCCGAAGAGCTCCACCTTTCGCAGCCGGCGCTGTCCCGGCGGATTGAAAAACTGGAGTCGGCGCTGGGCGTGCGGCTGTTCCACCGGACCACGCGCAAGGTGGACATGACGACGGTGGGCCGGGAGTTTTCCCACCGCGCCAATGAGCTGCTGATCAGCCTGGAGCAGTCGCTGATGGGCATACGCGACGTGGCGGCGCACGTCAGCGGCGAGGTCACGGTGGCCTGCATCCCCTCGGCGGTGCGTTATTTCCTGCCCGGCATCCTCAAGGCCTACCACGAGCGCTATCCGCAAATCCTGATCCGCATCATCGACCAGGGCGCCAATGAAGTCCTGACCACCCTGCTGCGCAACGAGGCCGATTTCGGGCTCAACTACATCGGCACGCAGGAGCCCGAGCTGGAATTCGAGCCCATCCTGAAGGAGCCTTTCGTCGTGGCCTGCAGGACCGAGCACCCGCTGGCGCGCAAGAAAAAAGTCACCTGGTCGGACCTGGCCGCCTACGACTACATGTCGGTGACCAAGGACAGCGGCAACCGTTTCCTGCTCGACCTGGCCCTCACCGACAACCCGACGCGCCCGCGCTGGTACTGCGAGGCGCAGCATGTCTCGACCCTGGTCAGCCTGGTCGAGGCCGGCCTGGGCGTGGCGGCGGTGCCGCGCCTGGCCATGCCGCCGGACGATCATCCGGTGCTGGTCAGCGTGCCGCTGGTGGACCCGGTCATCACGCGCACGGTGGGGCTGATCCGCCGGCGCGGCCGGTCCCTGTCGCCGGCGGCCCAGGTGCTCTACGACCAGCTGCTGGCGCTGGCACCGAAAGCCAGGAAAAAATCGGCCCGCCCGAAGCGTAGCGCCGAGGGTTCAAGCTGAGGCCTTGCGCTGCCGCAGCGCAAAGCGGCCGGGCTTTCAGTCCCGCACTGTCGCCATGCGCTGCCCGATGGCCTTCCAGAGCAGGCGCTGGGCGTCGGGGCCGGAACGGCTCCAGGCCGAGATTTCGCGCAGGCTGCGGTAGCACCCTTCACACAGGCCGGTGTCCGCACTGATGCGGCAGACGGAGATGCACGGCGACGGCACCCGATCGCCCGCAGCGTCGACGGCACGGGCGCGGGCAGCGAGCAGATTGTGGGCCTGCCGGCGCGTGGTTTCTTCCTCCTCCAGGTCCACCGCGACATCCACCACCGCCGCGCCCGTCAACAGCTCCAGCTCCTGCGGCATGAGCCGGCACACCGCCTGCCGATGCCCGGCCGGCGCCCACACGTCGTCGAAACGGTAAAGGCTTCGGTCCAGCAGGGTGACGGCGGCCGAGGCATGCGCCAGCGGCGACACGCCGTCCAGGGAAGACCCGGTGCTGGCTTGCACGAATTCCGCGTCAGCCCGGCCGATGCGCCTGCCGTCATGGCAGACCAGCGCCGCGAGTTTTTGTTCATCGATCCGCCTGTCGCCGGAGATGATCACCAGCACGGCGGCATCATCGGATCTGCGGCGGAACACGGTGCATCTGGCAAGCTGCCCGGGCTCGGCGCCCAGCGCGTCGGCGACCTGCCGGGAAGTGGCAAGGCCATCGCCGAGCATGGCAAGCTTGGGATCAAGGCCGCTGCTGCGCAGCACGGCAAGGACTTGCTCCACGGCTTCGGGCAGGGCTTTCGATAGGGTATTGCTCATCTAACCGTTTCCCTCGCAGGGCAGTTGCAGTTGTCAGCGATGCCCGGGCTGGGCACGCGCGCAACAGTGGTTCCAAATTGCATCTTGCGCCGCGCACCTGCACCGGCCATGCCGGGCACCCGTGCCGCCGTTGCTTGGGCCGAGCCGCCGCCCGGAAGATGAGCCTGCCCGGAAGCGAATAAGGAGGAGTTCATACGATGTGGCTGGCAAAAAAAGACAATGGCCGGAAAGAGCGTCCAGGCTCAGTATCCCTGTTTCATGCCAACCACGCCGCAACGGCCGGCAATCGCAGCGCTCCCCCGCAGGGATTTCACTTGCATTCACCGCTTGCCATGCCGCCGGCAATTCTGGCAAATTCCAGCCATGCCGTCGCCACCCCGACCCTCCCCACCATCCCGATTGCCGCTTTCATTTCAGCGCCGATCTGTTTTACGCCGGTCAGCCGCTGCGGTGGCTTTTGCGCCGTGGTGGACCGCCGCGCTGGCGCAAGGCCCCATGCCCGCACTTCTTCAGGGAGCCGCCATGACCTCGCCGCCCATCAACGCCCGCCCCATCCCTTCGACCGGCGAGGCGCTGCCGGTGATCGGCTGCGGCACCTACATCGGCTTCGACGCGGCCCCCGGCAGCGCCGAGCATGCCGGGCTGCCCGGCGTGCTGCAGGCCCTGTTCGCGGCCGGCGGCTCGGTGCTCGACAGCTCGCCGATGTACGGCCGTGCCGAAGCCACCACCGGAGAGCTGCTGGCCGCCAGCGGCAGCCGCGCCAGGGCCTTCATCGCCACCAAGGTCTGGACCACCGGGCGCGCCGAGGGCCTGGCGCAGATCGAGCAGTCGTTTGCCCGGCTGCGGACCGACCGCATCGACCTGCTGCAGGTGCACAACCTGCTGGACTGGCGGGTGCAGCTGGCCACGCTGCGCCGGCTGAAGGAAGCCGGCCGGGTGCGCTACATCGGCATCACCCACTACACCGCGTCGAGCTACGGCGAGGTGCAGGCGGTGCTGCGGGCGGAGAAGCTCGATTTCCTGCAGATCAACTATGCGCTGGACGACCGCGAGGCCGCCGAGCGCGTGCTGCCGCTGGCGCGGGAGCGCGGCGTGGCGGTGCTGGTCAACCAGCCCTTCGGCGGCGGCGGCCTGCTGCGGCGCCTCTCGGCCAGGCCGCTGCCGGGCTGGGCCGCCGAAATCGGCTGCGCCAGCTGGGCACAGCTGCTGCTGAAGTTCGTGCTGAGCCACCCGGCCGTGACCTGCGCGATTCCAGGCACCCGCCGGCCCGAGCACATGCAGGACAACCTGGCGGCCGGCCGGGGCGCGGTGCCGGACGCGGCGTTCTGGCGCCGGCACCTGGCGTCGGTGGGCGCGTGATGCCATTTCCACATCAAACCCAGAGTAGGCGACTCAGGCGCAGGGAGATGTGGACAGCGTCCATTTCATGCTAACCTGCATTTGTGTACGCCGTACACAAACTTTTCAACAGCCGTTTTTTCAAGGCGGCAAGCCAGTTTATGCAAGGAGCCAGCCATGAACTTTCAACGAATCACCCCCTGCCTCTGGTTCGACAGCCAGGCCAGGGAGGCGGCGGAGTTCTACACCAGCGTCTTCAAGAACTCGAAGATCACGCAGGTGTCGCACTACGGCGAGGCAGGGCAGGAGGTGCATGGGCAAAAGCCCGGAAGCGTCATGCTCGTGGCCTTCGAGCTTGACGGCCACAGCTTCAGCGCCCTGAACGGCGGGCCGGTTTTCCAGTTCACCGAGGCCATCTCGTTTCAGGTCAACTGCGAAACGCAGGAGGAAATCGACCACTACTGGGACAGCTTGTCTGCGGGCGGCGACGCCGGCGCGCAGCAGTGCGGCTGGCTGAAAGACAAGTATGGCGCGTCGTGGCAGATTGTTCCCAGCATCATGGGCGAGCTGATGACGGCGGCGGACCCTGAACAATCGAACCGCGTCATGGCCGCCATGCTCGGCATGAAAAAGCTCGACCTGGCTGCGCTGAAGCGCGCATTTGCCGGTTGATCCACAAACAGACCCCACTTTTCAAGGAGAAAAACCATGCCTTATATCGATGGATTCGTGGTGCCCGTGCCTGCGGGCAAAAAGGAGGAATACCGCGCGCTGGCCACCAAGGCCTCGGCGCTCTTCAAGGAGTTTGGCGCCACGCGCGTCGTGGAATGCTGGGGCGATGACCTGCCTGACGGCAAGGTCACCGACTTCAAGCGCGCGGTGATCGCGGAAAGCGGCGAGAACGTCGTGTTCTCCTGGATCGAGTGGCCCTCCAAAGCTGCGCGGGACGAGGGCAACGCGAAGGTCATGAAGGACCCGCTCATGCAGTCCATGGGCAAGGACATGCCCTTCGACGGCAAGCGCATGTTTTTCGGCGGTTTTGAAGTGCTGATCGACGCCTGACGGCGGCCGGGCATGCAGCGCGGGCGCCAGGCCCGGCTGTGGGCCTCGGGTGTGTTTGCTAACATGCCCGGTCGCGGACCCAGGCGCACCTGAACCTGTATCCGGGTCCGCAACCACCGGCCGGCCCAACCCGCGCCACGCACTCACCAGGATACCGCTTGCACCCGATCATCTCGATTCAAAAGCTCGGCAAAACCTACGCTTCCGGCTTTCATGCGCTCAAATCCATCGACCTCGACATCCGGCGCGGCGAAATCCTTGCCTTGCTGGGGCCCAACGGCGCCGGCAAGACCACGCTGATCAACATCATCTGCGGCATCGTCAAGCCCAGCACGGGCAGCGTGACGGCCGACGGCCACGACATTGTTCGCGACTACCGGGCGGCGCGCGCCAGGATCGGGCTGGTGCCGCAGGAGCTGTCAACCGACGCGTTCGAAACCGTGTGGTCCACCGTCAGCTTCAGCCGCGGGCTGTTCGGCAAG